>JADFLZ010000092.1 GCA_022564135.1 Candidatus Zixiibacteriota bacterium | reverse complement strand
AGCCGCTATCAATGACATGAGCAAGGCTCATTTCAAAGAAGTTCTCAGGCAAATTAAAGCGGCCAAGAATTCAGAAAAAGAATACTCGAAATTCTAAGCTGTTGATTTAGTTGAAATTAAAAACCGGACTCAAACCGAGTCCGGTTTTTTTATTTTCTAAATTTCGCCCCGGGACTGGTAGTAAGTCTTGATATAATTCCAGGCATCGGCAGCTTTGTCTGCAAATACGAACAGTTTCAGATCCTTTTCGTCGATGGTGCCTTCCTCGACCAGATAGCGAAAATTAATGACTTTCTTCCAATATGTTTCACCGAATAATATAATAGGCAAATCGGTTATCTTGCGCGTTTGCAGCAGCGTCAGAGCTTCAAAAAGTTCATCCAGTGTCCCGAAGCCGCCGGGAAAAGCTACCAGTGCTTTGGCTCTGAGTAGAAAGTGCATCTTTCTCAGCGCAAAATAATGAAACTGAAAACATAGTTCTTCGGAGATATAGGCGTTCGGCTCCTGCTCTTCCGGCAGGGTAATATTCAGACCGATAGACTTGGCACCAACGTCGTGCGCACCGCGATTGGAAGCTTCCATTATACCCGGCCCGCCGCCTGTGACCATTACAAATTCGCGGCTCTGGTGATTTTGCGATTCAGACGAAACCAGCCGGGCGAATTCGCGAGCTTCGTCATAAAAACGAGACTTCACTGCTACTTTCCTGGCTCTGGTCAGCAGCAGCTTTAATGACTTATCCTGTGGAGACTTTTTTAGCCTTTGCTCTATCCGTCTGACTTTGGCTCTTGCTTTGACAGGCTCAAGTATCCTGGTTCCTCCAAAGGTAACTATAGTTGAAACAATCTTTTCTTCTCTAAGTCGCATTTCTGTTTTTAAGAGTTCAAGCTGCAGTCTGACCGGACGGTTGAACTCTTCGGACATAAATTCATTGTCATGAAAAGCCAGTCTGTAGGCGGGCGAGCGCATTAGATTCTTTATTAATTTCGATTGATTATTCTTGGGCATTAGAACTCATCCTTGTTCTTATTTATCGGATTCAATTGTATGTGAGCTATATCGGTCAGGGCGGCCAACAAATCAAGTTTCCAATTTTATTCTGAGCTGCTTGTTTCTGCCGGAGATGCTGCGCTGGCAGTATTCTCTGGAATCGGATTTTCATAATACTTGTTTAAGTCTTCACCTACCGGCACACCCAGGCAGATACCCAGTGAGACCGCTGTCTTGATTAAAGAATTTTCGACCGTAAGCGGCCGCATTTTGCCGGCAACCTCGCTTATCGGAATAGTCCCCAGCTTACTGCCCTGCAAAGTAACCATACAGCCAAAGCTGCCCTGCTCGGCCATATGAACTGCTTCTACTCCAAAGCGTGTGGCCAGGATTCTGTCATAGGCGCTGGGAATACCGCCCCTGAGCAGATGGCCAAGTATAGTAACGCGGCATTCGATATTAGTCAGCTCTTCAATTTGGACGGCAACTTGATGTGAGATTCCCCCCAGCCGGGTGCTCTCAGAAGATTGCTTAAGCTTATTTCTATAGACCAGCTCTCCCCCCTGCCGCCTGGCGCCTTCGCCTACAACTACTATTGAAAAAGTCTTACCTCTGGCATTACGCACTCGGACCTGCTCGCAGACTGCTTCTATGTCATAGGGGAATTCCGGCAGCAGAATTATGTCACCGCCGCCGGCCAGTCCCGATGACAGCGCCAGCCAGCCGGTATAACGTCCCATCACTTCGATAATCATAGCCCGGTGGTGCGACTGCGCGGTCGTATGAATCTTATCAATGGCATCGGTAGCAGTTACTAAAGCAGAATCAAATCCGAAAGTAACATCGGTACCAACCAGGTCATTATCAATTGTCTTGGGAATACCTATAATTGGAATGCCCTTTTCGATCAGCCTGGCCGAGGCCGACATAGTACCGTCACCGCCAATGGCTATCAAACAATCCAGGCCGAGAGATTCAAAATTTCTGACCGCCTGTGAGGACCTGTCTAAATAAACATACTCCTCATTGTCACCTTGAAGTACCGGGTAATTAAAAGGGTCGGAGCGATTCGACGTACCCAAAATCGTACCGCCTCTGGCCAGCAGACCCGAGGCCTGACTTGGAGTGATTTCAAAATACTTGTTCTGCACCAGCCCTTCAAAGCCGTCACGAAATCCGACCACATCCATGTCAAATTCCACTTCAGCAGTACGCACCACTGCCCGAATGGCAGCATTCAAACCGGGGCAGTCCCCACCGCCGGTTAATATGCCTATTCTTTTCTTATTACGTGCCATCAGCTAAATTCTACCGGTATTGCTTACTTAAACAAATTAAAAACTGTTATTGTTCAATCACTTATATTTTCGGAAAAGTCCCTCATTATATGAGGCTAAATATGAGGCCGATATTAGCCCGCGATTTTGGCCTGAAATAGCTCAAATTCTGGCAATTTTCAAATTGTCATAAAAGATTGTCACAGGTCATCCTAAAACTGGCATTTGAATTTTTCCTTTCGTAAATTGACGCTGATATGAAAATTAAACAGCTCTTAGTACTGCCCAATCTGCCTGATAGTATTAAAAATCTTCAGGAATTGGCGCACAACCTCTGGTATTCCTGGAACCCGGAACTGTCCGGACTATTTAAGGATCTTGACAGTAAACTCTGGGAAGAAACACATCAGAATCCGGTTGAGCTGCTCTCCCGTCTGCCACAGGAGAGGTTAGCAGAAACAGCACAAAATAAAGAATTCACCGACAGGCTGGATAAAATTTACGCCGATTTTCAGTCTTATCTTAAAAAGAAATTCTGGTTTCAGCACAAATATAGTAAAGAAACTTCTTTTAAAGTGGCTTACTTCTCGCTTGAATACGGGCTCGACACCGGCCTGCCTGTCTATTCCGGCGGTCTGGGAATTCTCTCAGGTGACACCCTTAAAGCGGCCTCAGACCTAGGTGTTCCCATGGTCGCAGTCGGACTTCTATACCGCTATGGTTATTTCCATCAGGCTTTGTCTAAAGACGGCTGGCAGCAGGAACGCTATGAAGAGAACGACTGGTATCACATGCCAATTCGAAGAGTCAAAGGTAAAGATGAAAATCCGCTGCAAATTTCTATAGATCTGGCAGGCGAAAAAGTTCAGCTGCAGCTCTGGCAGGTGCAGGTTGGCAGAACTCCGCTTTATCTTTTAGATGCCAATATCCCCGATAATTCACCGGCCTTGCGAGACATTACTTCGATCCTCTATGGCGGCGACAAAGAAATGCGAATCAGGCAGGAGATTGTTTTGGGGATCGGCGGAGTCAAAGCTTTAACAGCGCTCAAGATTAATCCGCAAGTCTACCATATAAACGAAGGCCACGCCTGGTTTCTGGCTCTGGAGCGGTTAAGAAATTTAATGGAATCGCACCAGCTCAACTTCAAAGAAGCTTATCAATATCTCTGGGCAACTTCTGTTTTTACGACTCATACTCCCGTACCAGCCGGCAACGAAAAATTTGATCCAGTTTTGGTTCATCGTTATTTAGCCGACAGCATAAAACAAATGGGCATCAGCTGGGATGAATTTCTTAAGATTGGCCGGCTAATTCCTGAAGATGACACCGAGCCTTTTAACATGACTGCGGCAGCGCTAAAGTCTTCGGCTTTTAATAACGCCGTTTCAGAACTTCACTGCCAAACGTCCCGAGAGATGTGGCGCCAGATCTGGCCGAACCTGCCCTTTGAGGAAATTCCCATAAAAGCCATCAGTAACGGAGTTCATCCCGGTTCCTGGATTTCACCGGAGTTAAATAAATTATACATGTCGACATTCGGCCCCGAATATGTCGAACGACCCGGCTCGCCTGAAGTCTGGAAAAAAGTCTATGACATCGCCGACTCCGACCTCTGGCGCTACCGCAACAGCAAAAGAGAACAGTTAGTTGAGTTTGTAAGAAAGAGACTGGCACAACAATTGTTTAGCCGCGGTTCATCGCAGACAGACCAGCAGCGGGCAAAAAAAGTCCTTGACCCCAGAGCCTTGACCATCGGTTTTGCCCGAAGATTTTCGAGTTATAAAAGAGGAAATCTCATATTCAGCGATATCGAACGATTAGAAAACATCATAAATAAAATTGACAGACCTGTGCAGCTTATTATATCAGGCAAAGCCCACCCGCTGGATAACTCCGGAAAAGAAATTATAAAACAAATTATTAAATTCGCTGCCAATGAAAGACTTTGTGACAGAATTATGTTCATCGAGGATTATGATATTAATATTGCCCGGATTTTGGTTCAGGGAGTCGACGTCTGGCTTAACAATCCCAGACGACCGCAGGAAGCCAGCGGAACTTCGGGCATGAAAGCCGCGCTTAACGGCTGTCTGCATCTTTCCATTTTAGACGGCTGGTGGGCCGAAGCTTACGACGGCAAAAATGGCTTTGCCATTGGCAGCGGACACGAAATTGAATCTGTTGAAGCTCAGGACAGATTTGATGCTGATATGCTTTATAATTGCTTAGAGCATGAAGTAGTACCGATGTTTTACGAGCTCAATGAAATAGGTTTACCGGCACAATGGATTGAGCGGATGAAAAATTCTATTAAGACGGCCGGGGAATCGTTCTCATCACAAAGAATGCTGATGAACTATACCGACAAGTTTTACCTTAAAGCATTTGAAGCTTCACGTAAACTGTCGAAGAACAATTTTGAATTGACCCGCTCAGTTTCCAAATGGACAGACAGAATGGCCGAACACTGGGAGAGCATTGAAATTCGGACTGTTGATATGACCATCCCCGAAGGTGAACTTTTTGTGGGTCAGACTATCCCGGTAACTATTGAAGTTTTCTTAGGTGAAATTGACCCTGACGATGTTAACATAGAGATCGTAGCCGGCCGACTCGCCAGCCATGAAGAACTGACAAATTTTAAGCCGATACAGCTCTCCACAAATAATTCCGGGAAACAGCTCAAAAACGGTATACACTCGTTTAGGGGTGAAGTTACCCTCTCAGAATCCGGCAAATTCGGAATATCTGCCAGAGTGACGCCAAACAACGAAAGTCTGCCCCACACTATCAGACCAAAAATGATATCCTGGTGGTAATCTAAGACTGAAACATTGCGAAAATTTATTCGTAAAATCTCAATGTATGAATATCTCCATTTTGGGCGTTCGCATTAAAGAACTATTCGCTTGACAGCCATTTGTAATTCAATGTAAATTTGTTAATTGATATATAAGTTAAACGGAGGAGCAGATGAAAAAATATCATTTCGCATTCCAATTACTGGCTGCTTTAGCCATCCTGCTGGGAACTACCCCATCCTACAGTTTTGATTTTTCTAAACTTGAGAACTCGGTTGTGGAGCATACCTTAGAAAACGGGCTGAAGCTCATAATTCTGGAAAGACACGACGCCCCGGTAGTCTCTTTTAATACTTACGCCGATGTCGGCTCGGTAGATGACCCCAAAGGCTACACCGGACTGGCTCATATGTTTGAACATATGGCCTTTAAGGGTACTACAACTTTCGGGACCAAGGATTATAAAGCCGAAAAAGAACTGATAGAAATCGAAGACTCTATTTTCATGGAGCTGCGTGCCGAGCGCACCAAAGGTTTCTGGGCGGATTCGGCCCGAATAGAAAAACTGGAGAAAGACTATGAAGCTGCCCGTGAAGCCTCATATGAACTGGTAATTCCCAATCAATATGGACAGACCATCAGCCGCGAAGGCGGTGTCGGTCTCAATGCCGGAACCTGGGCCGACCGCACTGTCTACTTCATTAGCCTGCCTTCCAATAAAGTGGAATTATGGATGGCTCTCGAATCAGAGCGCTTCTTAAATCCTGTCTTGAGAGAAATGTACAAAGAAAGAGATGTCGTGGCCGAAGAACGGCGTATGAGAACAGAGTCAAGCCCTATCGGTCGACTTATAGAACAGTTTTTGGGACTGTCCTTTCTGGCTCACCCTTACGGTATTCCCGGCATCGGGCATATGTCTGATATTCAATACTACTCCCGCAAAGAAGCCAGAGCTTTTTTCGAAAAATATTATTCCCCGGCCAATCTGACTATTTCAATCGTCGGTGATGTCAATACCAAAGAACTGATTAAGATGGCTGAGAAATATTGGAACCGCATTCCTTACAGACCCAAACCGGCCAGAATCGCAACAGTTGAACCGGTACAAACGGGCGAAAGGAGAATGGTCATCGAAGACCCCTCGCAGCCCTGGTACCTGGCCGGCTGGCATATTCCCGAAAACACTCACCCCGACCGTCCGGCGATAGACGCCCTGCTGGATTACCTGGCCATTGGCAGAACTTCTTTGCTCTATAAAAAATTGGTTAAAGAGGAAAAAATGGTGGCGCAGGTCTCGGGGCTGACCGGTTTTCCGGGAGATAAATATCCCGGCATGATTCTTCTCTACGCACTGCCTGCCCCAAAAATCAGCAATGCCGACTGCGAGACTGAAATTTTAGCTGAAGTAGAAAGAATGAAAGAAGAACTTATTCCCGATGATGAAGTTGAAAAAATCAAAGCCAGAGCCAAAGCCAACTTTATAAACGGCCTGAGCAGCAATTCCGGAATCGGCTTTCAGCTGGCCGCTTATCAGAATTACTGGGGCGACTGGCGGGAAATGTTCAATGAATTAAATCGCATTAACGCGGTTACAGCCGAAGATATCAAACGTGTTGCCAACACTTACCTGACGTCGAAAAACAGAACCGTCATCATGATGAACACGGTCGAAAGCTGAGATTAGGAGATAGATGAAATGAGAAAGTTTACATTAGTTACATTATTTACGTTTGTAGCTCTGATGACTCTGGCATTTGCACTTAGTTCCATGAGCACGGCACAGGACATTGGCAAAATCGTATATCCGAAGCTCAATCCGCTGGAAATACCAGATGTTAAGAAAATTGAACTTGATAACGGCCTGCGTCTCTATCTGTCGCAGGACAAATCATTGCCAATTTTCAGAGCCTCAGTCAGAATAAATATCGGCTCCTATCTGGAGCCTGCCGACAAAATTGGCCTGGCAGATATTACCAGTTCGGTTCTCAGAACCGGCGGCACCAAAAAGTGGAGCGGCGATGAAATCGATGAAATGCTGGAAGCCGTCGGAGCCAGCGTAGAAACTTCTATGGGACTTGCTACCGGCACTGCCAGAATCAATGTCTTAAGCGAATATACTTCTCTGGGACTGGAGGTACTGGCCGAAGTCCTCCGCAATCCGGTTTTTGAACAGGATAAAATTGATCTGGAAATTGTCCAGCAGCGCTCGGCTATCGCCAGACGGAATGATGAGTCCTTTTCAATTGCCATTAGAGAATTCAGAAAAGTTATCTACGGCCCCACTTCTGTCTATGCCCGCCAGAGCGAGTATGCCACTATCAACGCCATAACCCGCGATGACCTGGTAGCTTTCCATAAAAAATATTTCACTCCTGACAGAATCCAGATAGGCATCTGGGGTGACTTTGATGAAAAAAAGATTATTAAAAAAATTAAGAAACTTTTTGGCGATTGGTCCAGAGGAACGGCTGAAATCCCCGGACTCCCCGAAGTTGATTACAAATTTGTGCGGCAGGTCAATTATGTAGAGAAAAATGATGTCACCCAGACGAACATTTTACTCGGCCATATCGGCGGCTTAGTTACCGAC
>JADFLZ010000091.1 GCA_022564135.1 Candidatus Zixiibacteriota bacterium | reverse complement strand
AGTGCGCCGCTTTTGAACTTCCGATTGAAACTACTGAAGAATACTCAACCGACGGTACTGAAGAAATTATGGATTACTTATCCGAGAGTGATGTCGTGCGCAAGACGGCCGACCGCTACTACTGGTCTTCGGATATTTATCCGGCCCAGCAAGTTTCTCTGCGCTCGGCCTCGCCTGATAATTTCGTAATCTTAAACGAATCGAACAATAATGAAGTAATCGGCGAAGTTGATTATTTTTCAGCACCGATATTTTTGCACCCGGAAGCGATTTATCTTCACGGCGCCCGTCAGTTTCAGGTCTTGCGGCTGGACTGGGAAGGTAAAAAAGCCTATGTCAAAGAGGACAAAGTCGATTACTACACCGACAGCGAATCAAAATCTGAGTTAAAAGTACTGGAAATTGACCAATCCAGACAGTTAGGAGAAATTGAAATCTGCTGCGGCGACGTCTCTGTCACCAGCGTGGTTGTTCTCTTTAAGAAAATAAAATTTCAGACTCATGAGAACGTCGGTTCGGGCGAACTAAAAATGCCTGAGATGGAAATGCACAGTACCGCTTTTTGGTACGCCTTCCCGGCCGGCATTGCCAGACAGCTTGAAATCAGCGGTGCGCAGTTTGGCGGGGCGCTTCGGGGACTGGCTAATGTGCTGGGCAAAATCGCGCCGCTGTGGGTAATGTGCGACACTCGTGATTTGCGCTCAATTTCGCAAGTTCGTGCGCCGTTTACCGAGAGACCTACCATTTACATTTATGAAAATATACCAGGCGGGGTGGGACTGTCTGAAAAACTTTACAGCCAGGCCGAAGCTCTTTTTGAAGCGGCCTTTGACCATGTCAGAAAATGCCCCTGCAAAGCGGGCTGTCCTGTCTGTGTCGGTCCGCCCATGGAAGTTGGCCCGGGCGGCAAAGAGGGCGCGATACGGCTGCTTGAATTTATGCTGGCGGTGGAGTTGGTCTGAGGTCAGCTTGACTAAGACAAAGTCTCCTTCGACTCCCGCGGAACTTTGTCCGCTTAGGATAGACGTGATAAAACACTCAGGTTGACTTGATGAGACGTTTGAACAATAGCATTATTTACTCAAAATTAAGTTATTTGTGATGATTCGCTGATTATAAGAATTTTAAGCAAAGTCTCCTTCGACTCCGCTCAGGATGACTTTGCAGAAATGTATCTTCATTATGTCGTGGGTTTATATTCTAAAATGTGAAGATGATAAGTACTATACCGGTTGTACTTCCGATATAGAAAAACGTATGGCTGAACATGCGGAAGGCACTTTTTCGGGTTTTACTAGTTCGAGATTGCCTGTTATCTTAGTCTTTTCTCAAGAGTTTCCGACAATTGAAGAAGCAATTTTTGCAGAAAGGATGATCAAAGGCTGGACTAGAAAGAAAAAAGAAGCTCTAATTAATTCAGATTTCGATTTACTACATGATTTAGCTGAATGCAAAAACAAAACTTCTCATATATTTAAAGATAGCTAGAGTAGCTCTGCACGTCACTCTGAGCGGAGTCGAAGAGTGACTCAATTTATCCACGTTCCAACTCATAGAGTATCTAATCTTAAACTTCTAATAAATTATGACTCTTCATATCAAAAGGAGGGTCTGCTATGTCCTTACCTAACACTACCAATAGAGTGCCAATGATCAATGAATTGCCCATTGACTGTTTCAGATTTCTCAAGATCTTTGAGAATATGCCAGCCTTCCCTTACCCTCTTTCGAAGACTTGAATTGGCCTTATATTTGAGAGACAATTCAAGCCCCCAACTAAAACACGCTAAACTTAAAATACTTCCCAGGGTTTTTTTCCATATCGCTGACCATATTGCTGACCCGGGTAAGTAAATTCACAATCTCTACATAAAGCGCGGTGTCGTTGACCAGCAAACCCATACTGCCCTCGGCGGAGTTAATCTTGTTCATGATAGTATCAAGGCGCGCGGTGGTGGCGCTCAAATTATCATACAGCTGCGGGTCGCTTATGATTTTCCCCAGTGTGCCCTCGCTCTTGTCAACTTTTTCACTAAGTGAGCTGAGTGATTTGGCAGTGGTTTCTATCGAAGAAATAATTCGCTCCTGATTTTTCTTTAGGTCCGCTGTCAGTGCAGTCAGGTTTGTTAAAAGATCTGTCATCTGAAGGTAAAGCTCATCGTCGTTGATCATTTTACCGATAGTACCTTCGCCCTGGTTGATTCGTTTGAGAAAATCGCTCAAGTTCGACATCGTCACGCTGGCTTCGCTGAGGGCGTTGCCGCCTTCTTCAAACATTTCGGCCATGCCGCCGACTTCAATAGTAAGCAGCTCTCCCCCTGACTTAATGGGTGGAGCGCCGTTTAAACCCGGAATTATTTCGACATACTTGTCACCCAGAAATCCAATAGTACCAAGTTGTATTCTGGCATCCTTGTTTAAGTGTGCCCAGACTGATGTCTTGGTGCGGCAGACAACTTTGACCTGACGCAGCGAATCTAAATTGGCGAACTCAATTGATTTAACATTGCCAACTTCGACACCCGACATCCAGACCGGCGAACCGGGCAATAGTCCGCTTACATTATGAAAGTAGCAGACGAATAAATCCTTAGAATCAAATATAGAGGTACCGGTGCCGCTAAGCGAGGCCCACATCAGCACGGCAGCAGCAGATATTAAGAAGAGACCTACTTTTAGTGAGCCCCAGCGAATTCTGATTGAACGATTCATAAACTATCCTTACTTATTCTCTAAAATCCAGACAAACAAAACCTGATTCATTTTATATAAATCTCTTATTAGTAACTCCGTGCAATGACTCCCTGAAAGGAGCCAGAAAGTTCAGCACATCCAATTCCTGACTTTCGCGCAGCTCGTCAAGTGAGCCGTCAAAGACCACCAGACCCTCGACAATAACTACAAACCTGTCGCCAACCTGCAGGGCGTCGGCTATTTGATGAGTTACCATTATTGAACAAATATTTCTTTCGAGATGCAGCTTTTTTATTAAGCTCAAGATATTAGCTCCCGACTGCGGGTCAAGCCCGGTAGTCGGTTCATCGTAAAGCATTATTTTCGGGTCGGTCGAAAGCAGCGCCCGTCCAATGGCCACCCGTCTCTGCATGCCTCCGGAGAGCTGTTCGGGAAGTCTGTCAATTATTTCATCAGAATCCAGTCCGACAAACCCCAGCATCTTCTCTACCTTTTCGGATATTTCATCGAGAGTCATCCGGGTATGTTCAAAAAGATAATAACCGACGTTTTCTCCGACCGAAAGGGAATCA
This sequence comes from Candidatus Zixiibacteriota bacterium, assembly GCA_022564135.1. GTDB lineage: Bacteria > Zixibacteria > MSB-5A5 > GN15 > FEB-12 > JACZWU01. The sequence goes on along the minus strand of JADFLZ010000091.1, from coordinate 4,424 downwards.
AACAAGGCTCCGTTCTGAAAGACCATGCCGATATTTTTGCGTATTTCTCTTTTGTCTTTTTCAGGAAGATTACAAATATCCTGCTGGTCAATTATTACATCCCCTTTTTGCGGGCATTCCAGACCAAGCAGCAGCCTGAGTATTGTTGATTTGCCCGAGCCGGACGGCCCCATAATCACCACAGCTTCGCCGTAATCAATCTGCAGATTGATGCCTCTTAACACTTCTTTTTCGTCGTACGCAAAATGTACATTGCGAAGTTCGATCATAAGTAACCTTTAATCAGCTGAAAAACTATTTTGGCTAAAAAGAAATTTACAACCAGAATCATAATTGATGAAAGCACCACCGACTCAGTAGTCGCCCGGCCAACACCTTTGGTGCCGCCTTCGCTGGTAAATCCCTTATAACAGGAAACATTCGCAATAATAAACGAGAAGCAAAACGGTTTTAAGAGACCTATAAACATATTTCCGAAAGTCAGACGCTCACGAACTGAGGCCCAGTAAAGACTGGATGAAACGTTTTCGGCCAGTGTGGCCACCGCCCAGCCTCCGAAAATTGCTATAACATCCATTACAACAGTCAATGCTGGCAGCATTATTACCAGAGCTATTAACCTCGGCACCACGATTTTTTGCATCGGGTCAATACCGAAAGCAATCATGGCATCGAGCTGGTCCGATGCTTTCATCGAACCAATCTCGGCAGTAATTCCGGCCGATACCCGGGCAGCCACCATCAGGCCGGTCAAAACAGGACCGAGCTCACGGACTATCGAAATCGACATAATTCGTCCGAGATAATTTTTGGCGCCAAATTCTGAGAGCTCCTGAGCAAAGGCCAGCGAGAAACCCATGCCGGCGAAAACGCCCGTTAAAATCACCAAAAACAGCGACTTCACTCCCAGCAGATATAATTGCTCTTTTGTCTCGGTGGCATAAAATGGCAGCCTGAAAAGCGCCCTGAGCATTCTGAAAAAGAAGAAAAACTGATTTTGACTGTGGTAAGCCATATGCTTCAGCCACATAGTTGCTACGTCAGAAATATCATTACCCTTTCTACTTACGACCTAAGATTGCAAATTAAGCCGACCCAATGTTAGAGCCAATATGCAGTTTGGTCAAGGTCTGACAAAGGTCTATTTACAGGGAAATTTGTAATTTTGATTAATAAGCCATATTCCTTATACTTATATTAGTAAATAAAATTGGGGAAATTGATGAAAAATGGGGTCGCCTACTGCAAGTTGTGGGATCGTTTAGAATATGAGTAATAATAACAAACAAAAGAAACTACCAAAGAAACCGCATTGTGTCGCCCTCTTTTCGGGCGGACTGGACTCTGCCCTGGCAATCCTGCTGATGTTGAAGCAGGATATCGAAGTCACCGCCCTGACTTTTATGACCCATTTTGGCTGTGATCTGGGCGACAGGTCTTCCTGCGGCGGCAATCCTTATCCGGCGGCTGATAAATTCGGCTTTAATGTCAAGCTGATGCACTTGGGGCAGAAGTTTGTGGATATTGTAGAAAACCCCCAATATGGCCGCGGCAAAAATATGAATGTCTGTGTCGATTGCCGTATTCTGATGCTGACTGAGGCCAAAGAGTTTCTGGAACTGACCAACGCTGATTTTATTATCACCGGCGAAGTTATGGGACAGCGGCCAATGTCGCAGGTCAAAAACAAACTTAACCTGACTATCAAAAAAGCCGGCCTCAAAGGAAAATTGCTAAGGCCCCTTTCGGCAAAACTGCTGCCGCCTACCGAAGCTGAACTAAATGGCTTGGTTGACCGCGAAATGCTCGAAGGAATTTCCGGCCGCGGACGACACCGTCAATTGGAAATGGCCAAAGAATTCGGGCTGGATAACTACCCCTCGCCGGCCTCGGGCTGCTTATTGACCGACCGCGGCTATTCCAACCGCCTGCGGGATTTGCTGCAGCATACCGGCAAGCTGACTTTTGAGGATTTAAATCTGCTCAGGCTGGGGCGGCATTTTAGAATAGATGACCAGACCAAACTGATAATCGGGCGTAATGAAAAAGAGAACAAACTTCTCGATTTTCACAAACGCGACCATCACTTCCGTATTGAAGCCTTAGACTGCGGCTCACCGGTTACACTTTTGATTGGCAACGCCTCAGATGAAAATATCAGCAAAGCCACTTCGCTGACAGTCCGTTATAGTTCGGCGCGTGATGACGATTCAGTGACAGTTTCTGTCACCGGCCCGGACGTTGACAAAACTTTCGCCTTTTCACCGGGCGCGCATGAGTTGAGCGAATCGCTGCAGCCGGTGCGGTAGGCTGGTTGCCCACCATTCAATCGTGGGTTCCTGCTGAATATTGTGATAAAGGGGCAGACCCTACGACTTCGCTCAATACAACGTGAAGACATCTGGCACCCACTAAACTCCAAACTTTTATACTATTTCGATATAATTATTAGCATGTCCTCACCGACTGCCAGGTACTTTCCTGCAGCCAAATAGCAAACGTCTTCTAAAGCAACATTTGCATCTTTACTTTGAAAAGAAATATCTTCCCAATTACTACCACCATCGGCCGTGATGACCGCTTTTCCTCCATCACCTACAGCTATGCCATTGTTCCGATCCAAGAATGAAACACTTCTGAAAGAACTAAACACTGTCGAGTCAACGTATTGTCGTTGCCAGGTTATTCCTCCATCCGTTGTTTTCAAAATTGTACTAAAAGAACCTACGGCCCAGCCATGGGAGTCATCAACCATGTCGACTCCATACAGATTTATAAATCGCAGATCACCGTCAAATGTAACTGTATAAGAAACTGAAGAATCAGCAATTGAATCAGTTCTAGTCCAAGAAAATCCGCCATCGCTTGTTACATGTATCGTTGTATTTGTGCCAACTATGCACCCACTTAAATTCCCACCAAAATCTAAATCGTTCAGTTCAACTCTCAAGTTTTTGTAAACTGTATCCCAGGGAGTGACCGAACTATCGACTGAAGCAATAATTCTATCTTTCAGAATATAAGTTGAATCCCAAGTCACACCGCCATCTATTGTGCGCATCATGGCTGAATCAATTCCGCCATTAGGCCAACTTCCACCAACAATAAATCCGTTCAGAGCATCAATGAATTTTACGGACCTAAACTGGGCATTATTACCTGTATACGTAGTAATCCAATTTAGTCCACCATCTACAGAGTTTACTATTGCTGCTTGATATGGATAACTACCGTGCATTCCTACAGCCCAGATAAGATTCGTATCTATTGGATACACGTCAAACAACCAGATATTCTCATCTCGATAAACTAAATTCCAGGTCTTTCCTCCATCACTTGTTTTGAAAATATCTCCCGCATCTCCTACTATCCAACCCGTATTTTCGTCCAAAAATGACACAGAGTAAAAATTTTCGAGTGGCAGAGTATCAACATTCAATTGTACTTGTTCCCACCGGCCATCGCTTGTAGTGCCAGTCGGTCCATTCCCGTCACTTTCACACCCAACTGATATGATAACCACGATGAACAACAGTGCGACGAAAACAATAAGTCGATTCATTTTAAATTCCCTTCATTATTAAATTGTCGTAAAACATCCAGTATACATAATCATAACTGTCGACTTTGGCAAGCAATTTCGCTCGCCGGGTGGCCCACCTTTTAGGTGGGTTCCTGTGTGAGATTGCTTCGTCTCATCCGCTCCTCGCAATTGCTGAAGTGTCGAAACCGCACCAAGGAGGCGGGTTTCGACCTACTCGATTCAAATCCCTACTCAAAGTCTTTTAAAAAGTGAAAGGTCCCGACCTAAATCAGGACCTTTCTTTCTCCTCACCATGCCGGGACTAATCCCAACAATTTCACCGCCATAAATTGCTGCAATCTCCGTCTCTAAAGTCGGCAAACAGCAGCGCGCTAGCGCCAGCTTGTAAAAAACATCTTTACAGGTGCCAACTTTCGGTTCGGCCTCCCGGCTTCCTCGCTAAGCATGTTATAGTATCAAATTGTGTGCCAAGACTGCTTTGAAAAAAGTGTTGTTGATAGACAACCACTTAGCTCGCATTGCAGCAATAATGCCAGCCTTAAAAGCGCAGAGTTTAATATCCTGCGGCGCATTAGCTGCCGAGCTATTGCGATCGCATAGTGTGGCCGGCACTAAAGGCCTAAGATGGATTCCAGCTTTAGTCCCGAGCGAAGACTCGGGGCCTTCGCGGGAATGACAAAGGGGCGATATTGCCGACCTTGAAAGCGTCTAGCTTGGTTGACAATTATTGGGCTGCGCCGTTTATTCATCGAAACAGTTTCAAAACATCAAAGTCAAAAAGGAGGCTGCTATGCCAAAATTTGTAATCGAACGGAATATGCCTGGTGTCGGAAATCTTTCTGCCGGAGAGCTTCAGGGCTACGCCCAGAAGTCCTGCAGC
>JADFLZ010000090.1 GCA_022564135.1 Candidatus Zixiibacteriota bacterium | reverse complement strand
GTTCCACATCAGCGGCATTATCGAGCCGGTGGCCAGGTTAGCGGTAAAAACCAATATCCCAAAAATAAGCCCTGGCCGGTATACAAAAAGAAATATAAAAAGCAGTCCCAAATATATTGCCCAGGCTATCCAATGTGAGGCGGCAATAATAGAAACAAGAGGCGACAAAATTAGCAGCAGATAGAACGGAGACAGCCCCGACCAGTACCACATCGCAAAAAGAATTACCGGAAAAACCAGCGCGGTACCCAAATCCGGCTGCTTGAGAATAAGCATAACCGGCAGCATCATAATAACTGCCGAAAAAGCCAGCCTTCGTTTCGAGGTAGGCGGAAGTTTGGTATAGGCGAAGTATCTGGCCAGAACAAAAATCAGCGCCAGTTTGGCCAGGTCTGAAGGTGCAAAATTCATTGGCCCGATTGACAGCCATCTAAAAGAACCCATCCGCGAGAAACCGACAAAGAAAACCAAAACCAAAAGTAATAAGGCGAAACCGTATAAGAGATAAGAACCAATGTCATACAATCTAAAGGGAAAATGAATGACAGCGGCAAATACAGCCAGCGCAATCGCCAGCCAGATGAGCTGCCTTATAAAGTAAGTCTGCTTAAAAGTAGAATCGGCGAAGTGCTGGGCAGACATGATCATTGCTACCCCGATAAGCGATAGCAAAAGAGTCGCACTGATAAGCTGCCAGTCCAGTTCTTTGTAGTTAAGTATCAATCGTCCTTGCCTTTGCTTTCAGACTCATCGGCCAGAATAAAATCATTAATTTCGCTTCTCTTTTTCATAAATGATTCTATAATCTTGCCGACCATCGGCGCCGCGATTTCGGAACCATGACCGGAATTCTCAATAATTACGGCAACTACGATTTCGGGTGACTCCAGGGGCGCCACTCCTATAAACCAGGAATGATTTTCGCCGTGCGGGTTTTCGGCAGTACCGGTTTTACCGCCAATGGAATAGTTTGGATTTCTCAAATGACGTGCCGTGCCATCTTCCCCCTCAACAACCAGACGAATACCTTCATTCAGAATTTTTAAGGTGCTCTCAGAAAAAGGCAGCTTAAAAGACAGTTCCGGAGTAATCGTCTCCGGAGCCTTGTCAGGATGATGAATAATTTTCACCAGATGCGGCCGATACACTTTGCCGCCATTTACCACACCGCAATAAAACTGAGCAGTCTGAAGCAGATTCACCAGAAGCTCCCCCTGCCCTATTGCAAGGTTAAGCACCAATCCTCTTGACCAGCGACCTTTGCCGAAAGTCGAGTCATAGTATGCAGTGTTTGGATTCAGACCTTTGTATTCGCCGGGGAGGTCGATTCCTGACTGACTGCCAAAACCACTCAAACCATAGTAGTAGGATAACTTGTCAATACCCAGCTCTGCTCCCAGCTGATAGTAATAAACATCGCAGGAGCGCTCCAAAGACTGTACCGCCTGAGTTTTGCCGTGTCCACCGGCTTTCCAGCACCTGAAGAACCTGTTGCCGAATTGATATCCTCCCACACAAGCCTTAAAAGTTGTATGAGCTGTCACTAAGCCTTCTTCAAGCCCGGCCCCCAGAGTCACTAACTTAGCCGGCGATGCCGGCGGATAGAGCCCTCTTAATGGCCGGTTGAGCAGCGGGTGAGTAGTGTCTGTAGAAATCACCTGCCATAAACTTTCCGGAATCACACCGGAAAAAATATTCGGATCGTAACTCGGGAATGATACCATCGCCAGGACCTCGCCGTTGCGCGGGTCCATGGCTATTACGCCTCCGCAGCAGAAAGTATCCATGGCTGCCACGCAGGCCTTTTGCAAATCAATGTCAATTGTAAGCCAAAGATCTGCTCCGGGAGTCGGCTGCTCTGGCAGTTCCTCTTTGTATTCACCGATAATCTGACCACTTGCAGAGACTTCAATAAGCGAGGTACCTTCAATCCCTCTCAGGAGCCGGTCGTATTGACGTTCAAGTCCCCTTTTGCCTACTACGTTTCCGGGACGGAGATCTTCGGCTCCGCTCGCTTTGAGTTCGGATTCAGAAATTTCCCCCACATACCCGGTAAAAGCTTCAACTCCTAATCTTTTTGAATAGTCCCTGACACTCTCCATTTGATAACTGACACCCGGAAAACGATTGTACTGTTCTTCTAAGATGGCTATCGTTTCAAAAGGCACATCTCTCTTTATGGCTGCCGGCTGATAGCGGCTGACTGTGTTTGCTTTGATTCTGCTTCTGATACGGGTTGTGTCAAATCCGATCAGAGTTGAGAGCTTTGGCAGAGTCCTGTACTTAACTTCTTCAGCAGGAATAACTGAGACGGTATAAGATGGCCGGTTGTTGACAATGACGCGGCCTTCGCGGTCAAATATCAGACCGCGCTTGGGAAGAATCGGCACAACTCTTAGACGGTTTTTTTGGGACATTTCATAAAGCTTATTATGCTCAAACAGTTGCAGGCGGATCAGCCCGGCCAGACAGAAAAACATAATCAGAATGACAAACCCGATGGCGTAACGGGAGCGCTCGGCGGCTGATATCTTTTCTCTGCCAAAATTCATTAAAAGACCGATTTAATATTTTCTAAAGTAATTTTTTTCTCCTTAAACAGGAAAAACAGCCAGGCGACTAAAGAAGTATAGATGGCACTGGGCAGACAGTAGGACCAGGTCAGATACACAACCCTGTTTAAATCGTTAATTAGTATTGACATTAGATTGTGCAGCAAAACAGCACCTGCTATCAACAAAATTTTTGAGTAAATGGAATCCAGGTTAAGTTTTTCGCGAACGTGGAATACTGCAATTCCGATTGCAGCCAGTAGCAAAGCCTGCCAGCCCATGCCGTCCGGATTTCCGGCTGACAAAACCATTCCGGCTAAAAAGCCGAACCAGGCAGCCGTTAGCTCTGATTTGTAAATTGCTACTAAGACAACCAGCATCGCCGGAACATTAATGGCAATCAAGTACAAGGCTGTGAAATCTCTCCAGATAACTTCATACATCGCAATCAAAAGTAAATAGAGTACGAAAGGTATAAAACGGGTCATTGGTTATCAGGCCTCAAGATAAAAAGTTCTTCTAAAGAACCAAAATTGGCCGCAGGGTCGAGAATAACTTTGGAAAATTGTGCGTCATCGGGACGTGTAATTTCCCTGACTGTTCCAACTGTCAGACCTGCGACATAGACCCTCCCTAACCCGGAAGAAACAATCAAGTCTCCTTCGTGAATTATACCTTGCACCGGAAAGTTATCAAGCAGCAGACCTTCGTTAGCTTTATACTTTACGATACCCATTTCGCGGGTTTCGGCAATTCTGGCGGCTACTCTGTTGGCCGGGTCTGTAAGAAGCTGCACTACTGAAAAATTTCCAAGAATCTCAGTAATACGCCCTACAAGTCCGCTCTGGTTAACAACCGACTGGTCGACTGCGACGGTATCTCTTGCCCCGCGATTGATAACTGCCGATACCGGCAAAGACCCGTTGTAAGTAACAGAAATGATTTTAGCAGGTACCAGCGAGTAGCCCACCAGCTTATCAAAATCCAAAAGAGACCTGAGCCGTTTGTTTTCGCGAGCTTCTTCCTCAAGTTCCGCGATCCGGTTGCTGGCACTCACCAGCTGCTCCCGGAGCAGGTCGTTTTCTGCAGCAACAGTACTCATTTCTCCGATGAAATTCTTGATCTTGAAAAAAGGGTAATAGAATGAGGTTATGATAAGCCGACTGGCCGGCTCAGTAATATTCCTGCCGCCAAACAGGAGCAGAATCGAAAAAAAAACCAGCACTATGAAATGCAGGTTTCGCCAGTTTGTCGGAAATAAGTTAGAAATCTGGTTCATTTTAGCCGGCTTTTAGCGCCGATAGCTTTCTTTACTTAACTTGATCTATCAACTCCAGAACCTCGCCCGGAGATGTAACTGTCATTAACGTTTGTCGGTTTTCTTCTGATTTCATTAAGTATGAAAGTCTGGACATTACGTTCAAATGCGCGCCAATAGCATCCTCGGGAGCAGCAATAATAAAGAAAAGATTGACCGGCTTATGGTCGATCGCCTCAAAATCGATGCCCTCGTTGCTTCTGCCAAAGGCGATAACTATGCCCTTGACCGATTTTGTCTTGGCATGCGGAAATGCCACGCCATAGCCTATCCCGGTGGTAACCAGTTCTTCACGGTCTTTGATATCTTTTAAGAGCATATCTTTGTCTGAGACCATATTGGAAAGGTTTATAAGGTCGACCAACTCTTCTATAACAGCCTCTTTGGAAGCCGCTTTTAGGTCAAATACTATCAGATTCTCTTCTGAAAACTTAGAAAGTTTCATTCTTCACTTACCTCTACTTTGTCTTTTCCGCTTCGCTGACCAGTAAAACCGGAATCTCATCAACAATTGGAAACGCTAACAAGCATATTTTACAGGTTAAACGGTTATTATCCGATTCATAGTTTAATTTTTTCTTACAGACCGGGCAAGCTAACTTGTCCAGTAATTCGTTAGAAATTGCCATTAGCTGACCACACTATCATTCGTAAATTACAGGCATTATTCGAGACCGGGCAAGCTAACTTGTCCAGTAATTCATTAGAAATTGCCATTAGCTGACCACATAATTATTCGTTAAATACACCCATTACTCGGTACTTCTTGACTCGCTGCTCAATCAATTGTTCGGTATTGAGTTTCTCTAACTCCTCAAAACTCTTCAGTATCTCTATTTTCATACTCGCAGCTGTCGTTTCAGGGTCATTATGGGCTCCTCCAGACGGCTCCGGAATAATCTGGTCAATTATTCCCAGATCCATGACATCTTGTGAAGTTACTTTCAGCGCTTCAGCAGCATCCGGTGCCTTGGCGGCATCCCGCCACAAAATAGCAGCACAGCCTTCGGGAGATATTACTGAATACCAGGCATATTCAAGCATCAATATTCTGTCTCCCAGACCAATACCCAATGCTCCTCCAGAGGCTCCCTCACCTATTATAACCACAACAATCGGCACTTCCAATACAGCCATCTCACGTATATTTCTGGCAATGGCCTCGGCCTGACCACGTTCTTCGGCCTCTATGCCGGGATAGGCCCCGGGCGTATCAATCAAAATCAAAATAGGAGTCTTGAATTTTTGGGCCATGAAGAAAAGCCGGAGAGCTTTGCGATAACCTTCGGGGTGCATCATCCCGAAATTATGAATTAACTTTTCTTTGGTATCACGTCCTTTTTGCTGTCCGATAATCATCAGAGACTTGCCGCCTATCCGTGCAAATCCTCCGACCATGGCTTTGTCATCCCCGAAGCCCCTATCTCCATGCAACTCCAGAAAACCCTCTGACAATAGCCGTATGTAATCCATAGCATAGGGTCTCTTGGGGTGTCTGGCTATCTGGACTTTTTGCCAGCGGGTAAGCTTGGAATAGACATCGTCGCGCAGTTTTTCGAGCTTTTTCTGAAGTGAAGCTATCTCGCCGCTGAGCTCTACCGACTCGCCGACCGAGAAATCTCTCATATCTGAAATTTTCTTTTCCAGCTCGTTGATTGGTCTTTCGAAATCCAAGTGTGCTCTCTCTGCCATAAAACTTCATTCCTGCCCTCTCTAAAGCGTTAATTTTTCCTTTTCGGAGAGGGCAATTTGGCTACCAAGATAAGAAACAGACCAAAAATTACAACCATAAAAAGGACTAACAGCGTAAAGACCAAGACTCTGTCCCACAAGAACATGGCCAGGGCAAACAGTCCGAAAATGACAGCCAGCGAGTAAAACACCAAAATTACCTGCCGGTATGATAAGCCTCCTAAAGCCAGGTAATGAAAAAGATGTCGGCGGTCTGCTTTCATGACGTTTTTGCCGGCTAAAAGCCTGCGAATAATTGAAGAAGCTGTTTCTAAAACGGGCACAGCCAAAACCAGCAGCGGCACATAAAGAGCTGTAAACGTAAATGATTTAAGCGGGAATACTAAAGAAACAACAGCAAAGTAATAGCCTATCTGCATTGAACCTGAATCACCCAAAAAGATTCGGGCCGGGTATCTATTGAAATACAAAAACGGAATCAAGAAGCCAATCATGGCGTATAAGAAAATCAGCGAGGCGCCGACGTCATACATATAACCTATCACCGACATAGTCACAGCGCTGATTAAAGAAACTCCCGCAGCCAGACCATCGAGTCCGTCTATTAAGTTTATGGCGTTAGTGAGAATGACCACCCAGCCAATTGAAATAACAGGTGACCAGCTGCCGACATCGATACTCCCCCAGGGAGTAGTCAGCAGCTCTACCTGCAGTCCGCCCATATAAATTGTTAAGCCTGCAGCAATTTGCGCCAGGAGTTTTACCCAGGCCGGCAAAGGTGAAAGGTCGTCTGAAAAACCAACCAGAACAATTATAAGTCCTCCAAAAAATATGTAAAACAGAGTCGATGATAACTCAGCTGTCAGGTTTGGCTCCAGAAAAAGAACTACGACCACTGTCAGCCAGACGGCCGCAAATAAAACCAGCCCGCCTATGACGGGCACCGGACGTTTGTGCCTTTTATGTTTTCCGGGAAGATCCACCCAGCCCTGAGATTCGCTTAACTTTATCGCCCAGGGCAGAGCCAGAGCAGATAATATAAGGCTGACAGAAATTGTAATGAGCAGATTAGCTGTTGTCATTATTATTAACGAAATGGCTTTCTAATCATGGCCAACAGATTAACCAAAATAAAATTAACAAGCAACGGTAATGGAAAAACAAATCGCGCCAGCCAGTCCTGGCGATGTTTGCTGAAATATCTGTACAGCGACATATGATGATAAAAGCTTCTCTTTAGCGCGCCCGCCTGGCTGCCCTCACCCCAGTCATGAACGGCACCTGCTGCTGGAACAAAGTAATTCTTAAAACCGGCCATAATGAGCCTTTTTGAAAGATCGGTATCTTCCATATACATAAAAAACCGTTCGTCGAATCTGCCGATTTGTTTAAAGAGCTTTTTTGAAATCATCAAAAGGGTAGCCGCGGCTGCAGGAACAGCTGTGATTTTATCATAATCCGGCAGGGTATAGCGGCTATTCTCTTTCGAAAATAAGCCGATTACCCCCCGACGTGAAAAAAGGATGTTGGAGATTGTCGGCAACCGGCGGCAGGTCGGCTGAAACTTGCCGTCGGGAAATCTGAGTCTGCCTACAACAACGCCAACCCGCTCTGAGCGCGAATAGCCATTTAATAGTTCTGTGATAGCCGGCTGATCTAAAAACAGGTCCGGATTCAGAAACAAAAGCAGAGCAGACTCGGCCAGCTCTGCGCCGGTGTTGCAGGCGGACGCAAAGCCTTTGTTCTGGCGATTGAGATGCAGTTTGGCTCGAGGACAGAAATTCTTAACAAAGGTCGGGCTGTTGTCCGAGGAGTTGTTATCAACTACGATTATTTCGTGCTGAATACTTTCTGCCGCAACTTGAAGGTGCTTTAAGCAAGTTTCTAAAACAGGCAGAGAATTGTGAGTTACAATGATTATTGAAACTTTGGCAGCAGATTCCGGCACCGCAGCTTAGTTCAACTTCCCAAAGATAGCTTTGATACGCAGCCACCAGACCATCCAGATTGCTTCGCGCATAATTTTCTTTGACATTTTAGAACTGCCGGCCACCCGGTCTATAAAGACAATCGGAATCTCCTTGATGCTGAATCCCTTTTTCCAGACACGCATGTTCATCTCTATCTGGAAAGAATAGCCGGAAGCCTGAACAGC
>JADFLZ010000089.1 GCA_022564135.1 Candidatus Zixiibacteriota bacterium | reverse complement strand
GGGGCAGAGTCAAGAAATTCGGCAGTTTCAACAACGGTAATACTTCCGGTAGTAGGACTGTCGGCCTTACCGGGCGAAACGCTGAAACTGACATCACCGAAAGTTATTTCATCATCAGGCTGCAGCAAAACTTTGCTGAATATCGGCCTGCCGTTAACCAGGGTACCGTTGCGGCTGCGCAGATCTGTCAGGAAGATATTTTCAGAGTCAATAATTTCCAGCTCAGCATGCAGCCGGGATACCGAGGCATCTTTGAGAAACAGATCACTGGCAGTACTTCGGCCAATTTTGAATTTCCCTTTTTCAAAAGCCGTACTCTCTCCGCCCGGAGTGCCTAATTTTTTTAGTCTTATTATCATATTGTCCGGATAAGCCGTTTTAAGCAATTAGCTCAGATCTACCTTTCCTGCTTATAAAATAGCAAATCTACTGCCGCTTTAATTTAACTAAAAAACTGATTATTGCAAATATAGTACAATTGCCACAATCCAGGCTGTTGCTTATACTTAGAATTCAATGAGCAAAGAATTTCTGGGTGAATACAAAGTTATCCGAAAAGTCGGCGAAGGCGGCATGGCTGAGGTCTTTCTGGCACATCATAAGGACGTCCCCGACCACCGGGTAATATTAAAAAGGCTCAAAGACCCCAGTCTGGGCAAAAGCTTCAGAAAAGAAGCCAATAATCTGGCTAAATTAAACGAACATCAGAATATCTGCACGATATTCCATTTTTTCACAGACGATGACAAAACGATAATTGTCATGCAATATATCGAGGGCGCCACTCTCAAAGATATTATAGAATCAGAAAAGAAGCTGCCCGTAAGCGTTGTCTTAAAACTGGCGGTTGACCTTTTGAGAATCATCTCCTACGCCCACGAGAGAAAGATATATCACCGCGATATAAAACCCGGCAATATCATGGTAGATAAGCAGGGAGATTTGAAAGTAATAGACTTCGGCATTGCCAAAGATGAAGCCGACCCCGAACAGACCGCCGCCGGTATTTTTTCAGGCACACCCCTCTTTGCACCGCTGGAGCAGTTTAACCCGCTGGCCAAAATTGACTGGCCCCGAGCTGATGTATACGCCATCGGAACGACACTGTACCTGATGGTCAGCGGTAAACTTCCCTTTCGCGGCAGAAACTGGAGCGAAATAGCAGAAAGTAAAAGAGTGGCCGTGCCTCCGGCGCCGAGCAGCCTGGCGCCTGAGACACCAGAAGAATTTGACAGAATAATCTTAAAAGCGATCAGCCGAGATCCCGAAGACAGATATGCCAACGCCGGTGAAATGTTAAAAGATGTTGAAGCGCTGCGCATTAATAATATCGTTGAACCTGTTAATCTCGAAGATACTATTAACATTGATAAGCTGACTCGGGCATTTGACGATGAAACGGTAGACAGTCAGAAGTTTGCACCGACAGCTGAGCACAGTAAAACTGACCAAGAAAAAAGCAAGATAGTGCAAGTTGTGTCTGGCAAGCGCTGGTCATTGATTTCATTGGCGTTTATTGTAATAATAATCGCAATCGCGGGCATTTACTATATGACCAGAAATACACTGGATAATGATTTAAGTGAGACATTATCTAAAATCGAGAATGCTGATTCAACTGTTACAGAGAATTTAAACGATGTAGCTCTGACTCCCAAAAATGACAAAGAAGAGTTTGCTGAACCAAGGTCCGCAGTTGATCCTGCTGATGAGCAAAGTGCAGCCACAGTTTTAGAAGGTAAAATTCGTGTAACAATCGAGCCTTCGGGGAATATTTATCTGGATAACAAACTGGTTGCCTCAGATATTTCAAAATATGTTTTGAATTCGAGTGCCGGCAGCCACACTTTAAAAATTGAAAACAACCATGAATCTATAGATTCTGTAATTTTTGACAGTTTTAAACTTAGAGCTGATCAAACGCTTAGCCTCAGCTACACATTTATCGAAAAGCCTCTCTTTGGCGGGCTCATTGTCGGCACTCTACCGGTTGGAGCCAGCGTTTACATAAACGGAGAACTTCAGTCAAATGAGACGCCCTTTACATTCAGCCTGAAACCAGGTGAATATATCGTCCGGCTGTTTCTCGAATCTCCCCCAATTGACCGCGAGACAACCCTGGTAGTCATTGCCGGAGATACACTTAGGTTCATCGCCCGCTCAGTCGACTAAGCCTCTGCCGCCTTGACAAAACTGCTCTATAATGTATATTCAAAAGACCTGTATTATTACTTTTTCAGGAACATAGAACACCTCAAATCGGAGTAGGGATAATGAGAGCTTTAAGACCGCTTAGTTTTCTCTCTAATAAAATTATGGTAACCGCGCTGCTGCTGAGCGTGATGCTGCTGGCGACTGCTAATTCTGAGGCCGATGATGCTGTTTCAGATGTTCTCGGCAAAGCCTATGATATGTATGCTTTAACTGATTTTGATGTAGCTATCAAATCAGCCGAAGCTCTACTTGAGCGGACAGATTTAATGCCCCGCGACAGCATTGCCATTTTCGAGTTTTTGGGTGTCTGCAACTATGCCAAAGGAACAGAGCACCATAATAAAGCTTTCTCTTATTTGAATCGAATTGCCAGTGTGGGACCTTGCTTAAATCCGCTGCCACAGAACTTCTGGCCAAAACAGCTGTGCAATCGCTGGTACTCGCTGATGAAATCAAAAGAAATTCTTAACTGTGCCGCCGAAGATTCAGGCGTAAAAACAATCGCCTTTTTGCCGTTTGACAACTATTCGGTCGGGAAATATCAGGAAAAGCTGGGACTATTGAGCCATGCTCTGGCAGAATTTTTTGCCCATGATTTTGGAAAAGTCAGCTCTTTGCGGGTTATCGAACGAAACAAAATGGACTACCTCTTAGAAGAGATAAAACTCAGCAAAGAAGGTATCACCAGCCAGTCAGCTGCTGTCAAAGTCGGCAAAATGCTGGGAGCACAGCTGATGGTATTCGGCACCATTTCTCAAATTGATGACAGGCACGCCAGGATGGTGGCCAAAGTTGTTAAAGTAGAAACTTCCGAAATTATTGCTTCGGTTGACAGAGAAGGCCGGCCGGATTTTAACAGCATGGAAAAAGCTCTGGTTGCAGAACTGGCAGCAAAACTTGATAGCGAGTTAAGTGAAGATTCAAAAAACAAATTAAAGTACGGCGGCTCTGATTCTTTTGATGCTCTCTATCACTATTCTCTGGGGCTCGAATACATGGACTTATATGATTACAAAAACGCCTACGATAATTTCAAGAAAGCCTACGACATGGACAATAAGTTCATTGAGGCCAAACAGAAAATGAATATCTATAGACCGCTGGTGGGCTAACACTCAATTTATGGCTGTGGCTGGTGTCGTTACTAAAAAAATATAATAGTTACATTCTTATCATTGCTCTGGCTGTTTCACTTCTTGCCGGAGGCTGCGGTAATAATCTGTATACTCAAGGGAGAAAGCTCTCCGAAGAAGGCAATTTTTCAAGCGCTCTTGAGAAATACGAAGCCCGTGTTCTAAAAAAACCTCAGGATTTCAAAGCCTGGCGCGAACTGGGCGTGGCCAGATTTGAACTTGGCAATTACCAGCAGGCAATTGAGGCACTAAAGAGCGCAGAAAAAATAAAAGCAAATTCCCGTTCCAGATATTTTCTCGGTATAACATTTGAAAAACAAAAACAATATGAAGAAGCCCGCGCTGCTTACAATTCTGCGCTGCAGCTTGAATCATCAGAGAAAATTTCAAAGCGGGTAATCCAGCGGCTGGACCTGCTGGCTATCCGCCTGGAAGTTGGCGCTGCCATCGCAGCCGAAAAAAGCATTAATGCCGACTCTATACCTCTGAATACAATTGCCGTTTATGATTTTGATGGCTCGGCGCTCGATCCGGAACTGGCACCGGTAGCCTTAGGACTTTCGGAATTTACCGCCATTGATCTCTCGAAAATAAAAGCGTTAACAGTGGTAGAGCGCAGCAAGCTTCATCTTCTCATAGAGGAACTTAAAAGAGGCGAAGAAGATTTCATCGACAGAGCTTCAGCTCCTAAAGTCGGACGGATACTTGGCAGCCGCAATATTGTCACAGCCACCCTGACCAGCCCGAAACTGAACCATCTTCGCCTGAGCGGAATAATTGTAAACACAGTCGACAGCTCGGAATATTTTCCGGAAAGTTCTGAATCTGTCCTGAAAAAAATATTTGAGATGCAAAAACAGTTTGTCCGGGAAATATTAGCCGAACTAAATATCGAGCTGACCCCTGAAGAACTGGATTCTCTTAATATAATTCCTACAGATTCTTATGAAGCGTTTTTGGCCTACTGCAAAGGGCTGACTTACCAAAAAGCAGGGCAGTATGAACAGGCCCTGGAAGAATTTCGCCGGGCCTCAAATATAGACAACCGCTTCTTTTATGCTCAGGATCAACTGGAGTTTACTGCCGTCTTATCCAATGAGCAGGAGTTTGAAAATTTTATTCAGACAGAGACTATAGGCGGACTTACAGATCTTGAGTCAACTCTGGGGAATGTACTTGAAAACACCGGCTCAATTACTCCTCCGGCTGGCGGTGAGGAACAAACTCAACAGCCGCCGGTAATTCCAACAGGCTCGGTACGGGTGAAAGGAACAATCGGCGGTGATTAAGTTATCGAAAATAATATTGATGGCCGTAGTCTTGATAATTACTGCCAATGCCGCCAGCCTGGCGCAAGTAGTTGCCGGCCGGCCGGCTTCTGCCAGCACACGAATTGTTTATTATCACTGGAGCCTGGACGATAAGAATAACGGCTCGACCGGTTTCTCCCAGTTATACTTTCCGATAAAGGGCTTTGTTCCTGTTCGTGAAAATCTTGAAGTTCTGTTTTTTGCAGCCGGCTCTGTCAACGATCTTAAAACAGATTACCAGGCTACCGGTCTGACCGGCGCCAGCGACATTCGCTTTCAGATAAATCAATCGCTCTCAGATGACAGAATTATAATAAGTATGGGGCTGAATTTGCCAACCGGCAAAACTGACCTGACCTTTGATACCGATACTACAGTATTGGCGATTCTGTCGCGAAACTATCTGAATTTCCCCATGCGACGATTTGGTCAGGGCTTAGGTGGCAATATTTTAATCGGCGGCGCAACTATGCTCGGCTCTCTTCGGGGCGGACTGGGTCTTCTCTTTGAATTTACCGGCAAATATGAACCTTATCGCGGTCTTGGAAAATACAATCCCGGCAACTTTGTCAGCATTACTGCCGGACTTGACCGCAAGCAGGAAAAAGGCATTTTGTTCGGCGATATCACGCTGACTTTTTATACGCCCGACCGCTATGAAGGCAGCAAGACTTTTAAACAATCATCGCAGGCTTTTTTCAGAGTTGGCAGCCGTTACCAGACCGGCAGATACCAGGGTGATTTCAGACTCGGCTATTTATGGCGCGGACGTAACACTCAGTACGATGTCAACGAATCTGTGACCAGTCAGTTTCAGCTGTTTGGCAACGAATTTACGGCCCAGTTAGATTTGAGCCGCTACTTCGGAAACGGCTGGGCAATATCACCCGCCTGGGAAATAAAAATAATTTCGGCAAACGAAGGTGAAGGACCGAATCAACTGCGCAGTTCGCACTATGTTGGTTTGGGCGGAAGTCTCACCAAAGCCATAAAAAACGGCCCGGTCTTAAGCGCCGGCAGCAAATATTTTGTCGGCTCGGCCAATAGCGGCTCAATTACAATTAACGGCGTCAACATCTTTACCAGCGCAACCGTTACTTTTTAGATTCTACCGATGCTATCAAGAAAACACTCAAAGAAGTTGATTTTATTTCTGGCACTCTCAGCTCTGGCGCTGCTTGTTACCTGTGCTGAAAAAATTGTAAACAATGGCACACAAGCCATAAGTTTTCAGCTTGCTGTTAGTTTTG
Organism: Candidatus Zixiibacteriota bacterium; assembly: GCA_022564135.1. Taxonomy (GTDB): domain Bacteria; phylum Zixibacteria; class MSB-5A5; order GN15; family FEB-12; genus JACZWU01. Next base: position 1,821 of record JADFLZ010000089.1, on the reverse strand, counting down.
AGAATTCGCAATTAGCTGAGCTTATAGAAACCTATCAGGTGACAATTATTTCCGCAAGCGACACTATCGTGGCCGAGTTGGAAATGGTTGATGGTATAGTAGAAGGAACTATTGAAAACGTTCCCGAAGGAACAGACCTGTTGGTGGTGCTGGAAGGGCTTGATGCCGAAGGCATGGTAATTTATCGCGGCTCTGCCCTGATTGATGTTGTTGCCGGCCAAATTACTGAAGTAGAAATTGAACTGCTGCCGGTCGTGAAACTTATCAGAACTTCGCCTAAGTTTCTTGAAACAGAATTCGGCGCACCATTCAAATCAAATATAGAACTTTACAATCTTGGCGGGCTGACTCAAATCGGACTTACCGTTGATTTTGACAAGGCAACTTTGCAGCTAGATAGCGTCAGTATGGGAACTGGTCTGCCATCGGGCTCAATCTTTTCATATAGCACGGATTCTTCTGGAAAGCTGGTAGTAAATGTTTCACATAGTGCTGCCATAGTTGACTCTTCAGGCAATACAGTGCTGGTGCAAATTTATTTTAGCGGAACAAATTCTAACTTGTGCAAGGACTCGACTGTAATTGATATCACGGTAGACTCTCTGACGGCCCAGGCGACCACCATTGAAGAGATTCTGGTAGACCGAAGTAAAATAATTATAAATCGCGGTCGAATTAGTCTCTCCAAGAACTCATTGCAGTTTGGTTTTGGAGTTTCGGGCTTGACGCTGGCTTTTCAGGGGATCGCTGTCACTGATTCCTGCGGAAACATTATTCCGTTTACAATTTCGACGGAACAGGAATGGATAGATTTAAACACCGGATTCGGCGGCCTGACACCCGACAGCATTTATATTGATGTCGACACCACCGGCTTAGCAACCGGAAGCTATACCGGTTCGTTTTCAGTTCAGTCTCCCAAAGCTGTTAACTCGCCGGTTGAAGTTATGGTTACCTTACAGCTCGACCGTGGCGTCAGAACGCTAGTAGTAGAACCCGGCTTGCTGGTTTTCTCAGCCGATGAGTCTGGTCAGTTGCCGGCGTCGAAACAATTTACAATCTCCGAATTCAACTCTTTTAACATTCCTTTTTCTGTGAGAGAAAATATCAGCTGGCTCGAATTAAGCGACAGCACCGGAACGACCGAACAAGTGATCACTGCTATCATAACAACTACAGAACTCGCCCCGGGAACTTACATAGATTCAATCGAAATAACCTCGCTTGAGTCCAACAACTCGCCGCAATACATAGTAGTCAATTACAGTATTGGCAGCGTTCCCAAGTTCCTCACTCTGGACAAAGACACGCTCCGTTTTACATCCAATAGACTGGGTCCGCTGCCTGAGCCGCAGTCGTTTATCGTTTCTGAACAGTCAGCCTTTGAAATAGACTTTTCTATTTTAGAAAGCATCAGCTGGCTGGACTTAAATATTTCCGGTGGAACAACCAGCCAGACCGTGACTGCCAGCATCAATACTACCGAGCTTGAGTCGGCTGTTTATCTCGATTCAATTTTCATATCTTCAAATGTAGCCGACAACTCGCCGATTTTCGAGTATGTTCTGTTTAACGTTAGTGAACTGGTAGATACTTTCCCACCCTCGGCAGTGACAGATTTAGCCGTTGATTCAATCAAACTTAGCTCTGCTTATTTAAGCTGGACAGCCTCTGGCGATGACAGCACCGACGGTACCGCAACAGAAACAGATTTACGTTATTCGACCAATCTATCAACTCTGCTAAACTGGGACGGAGCCACACAAGCTGCAGGTGAACCAGCGCCATTGCCTTCGGGAAGTTCAGAACAGTTTGAAGTGG
>JADFLZ010000088.1 GCA_022564135.1 Candidatus Zixiibacteriota bacterium | reverse complement strand
CCAGCTTCCGTCCGATACTAGTTTCTTTATCTGTGGTCCGGCCGAGATTACACTGCCGATTTCTGCTTACGACATTGACCAGTCCGATCCAGTTTGTACTGTTATAAGCGGCGCTGGTTCAATTGTCGACGGCTACTGGGTCTATCAAGCCGATTCCGATGCCGTACTTGATGTTGTAATAGAGTGCCGTGACAATTGTGATAATGTTTGTATTGATAGTTTCAGAGTAGTAATTGATATCAACGAAGCACCTGTCTGCGATGTTCCATCTGATACCGTCTTTAACCTTTGCGATGTTACAGAAATTTGCCTGCCAATATTCGGTGCTGACGCCGACGGTAATCTGATAGATTGCGAAATTGTCTCCGGGCCTGGAAGTTTAGCAGGAGCGACCGGCAAGAATGCCATTGCTTCTCAACTATCTTCAAATACGACCAGTCTATTGTGGTGCTATACACCAACCAATGATACGACTTTTGAAGTTGTCATCCGCTGCACCGACAGCTGCGGAGCTTTCTGTGAAGACAGCTTTACAGTTACTATTAATCTAAACGAAGCTCCGCTAGTTATTCTGCCTAATGATACTTCAATCGCATTATGCAGTCCTGATTCGATAACTGTGCCCGTAGAAATTAGCGATGCTGAAAATAACATTATTTCATTAGAGCTGCCAATATGGGCAAATTATGATGAATTTTCTAGTCTAGTTACATTTTATGCAGATACAAGCGGAGTCTATGAGATTTATGTCAGAGCTACCGACAGCTGCAATCTGATTTCAGCAGATACAGTACTCATAACAGTGCTAATTGATGAACCGCCGGTCTGCCAGCTTCCGGCCGATACCAGTTTCTTTATCTGTGAAGCGACGGAAATTTCTCTGCCGATAGGCGCACTTGATAATGACCAACTGCAGCCTGCCTGCAGTATCTTAAGTGGTCCGGGAATTATAACAGGCGGCAACTGGGTCTATCAGGCTGATAGTGATGCTGTTTTTGATGTTGTAATAGAATGCCGGGACGCCTGTGGTAATTTATGTGTAGATAGTTTCAGAGTCACCATAGACTTAAACGAAGCTCCTGTCTGCGATATTCCAGCGGACACGACTTTCGACCTTTGTGAAATAACAGAAATATGTCTGCCTCTGTTTGGTAGCGATGCCGACGGCAACCTGCTGGGCTGCGAAATTATCTCCGGTCCGGGAAGCTTAATTGGAGCCGACAACCGCAAAGAATTTTCCACACAGGCAACTTCAGCTTCAACTGTACTTCAGTGGTGTTACACTCCCACCAAAGACACTACTTTTGAAGTAGTAATACGTTGCAGCGACAGTTGCGGAGCTTTCTGCGAAGATAGCTTCATCGTTACCATAAACTTAAACCAGGCTCCTGAAGTGTTCTGCCCGGCAGACAGTTCAATGCTGCTGTGTGATCTATCTGAAATTTTCCTGACAGGATTTACGGCCAGCGATATAAACGGTGATGAGCTTACGCTCTCAGTAGATTTAGGACTGCTCTCAGGGAATACCCTGTTCTTTACCCCGGTCGTTGGTGAGAATCTTATCACATTTATTGCAGTAGATTCCTGCGGCCTATCCGATACCTGTCAGACTCTCATAATAGTAGATACAAATTCTGCCCCGGTTTGTAATTTAATAGGCGATACGACTATTACCAGCTGCGTTACCGAGCAAATTTGTCTGCCGGTTGGCGGCACAGATATTGACGGCAATCTCGTCAGCTGCGAAATCGTCAGCGGTCCCGGTGTAATAGAAAACGGATTCTGGTGCTATACGCCGCAGGCGAATGATACTATTGATGTTACTTTCCGTTGTACCGATGAGTGCGGAGAATTCTGCGAGTCATCTTTCAGAGTTATAATTGATGCCGGTGTAGCGCCGACTATCGCTGACCAGTTCTTCTCATTCAAGTATTGCGCAGAAACGTTCAACAGAGAGCTCAATATTTTCGCAACCAATGATGCTGCTGACCCGACAATTTTTGAACTTCTCTCAGGAGCCGGTTTTATTGATTCTCTTTCAGGTCTGATCACTTATCTGCCGGATACCCCGGGTGTATATAGTTTTGTTGTCTCAGTATCAAACAGCTGCGGCAGCGATACTGCCACTGTTTCCGATACCATAGTGTTTAATGGTGCGCCCGCGGTAATTGTTTTCGATACGACAATCAATCTATGCAGCACAGAAGAAATTTGTTTCGATGTCTTTGCTTTTGATGCTGATGGCGACTCACTCCAAATTACTCTGATTCAGGGTCCGGGGCAGTTTACTCAGCTGACAGCCAATTCCGGACAGCACTGTTTCACGCCGAATAATATCGATTCAGCAACTTATCTGTTTGTTTATGAGGTCTCGGATTTGTGCGAGAACGGAGTTAATCGCCAATCAAGCTCGGCTGAGACAATCTCAATTACGGTCATTACTAACGAGAAGCCGACAATAACCTGCTCGGATGTTTCGCTGACATTATTCTCCTGCGGTGATTCGGTTTGCTTTACCGTTTCAGCTACCGACCCTGACAACGACTTGTTGATATTTGAAGTTCTCTCTGGTAACGCTGTTGCTAACGATAGTATAATCTGTCTTACGGGTGACAGCTCCGGCACCTACGAAGTGACCATCTTATGTATAGACAGTTGTTTGAACAGCGACACCTGTACGGTAATTGTGAATGTAATCATGAATTCGCCGCCTGTAATAGAGTTAGGCGCCGATTTCTCTGTTGAAGGTTGCAGCCAACAGGAAATCTGTTTTGGCTTTTCTACAAGTGACCCTGACAATAATTTAGACGTAATTGTTTCCAATATTGGATTAGTAGCCGGGCAGGACAGCCTCTGCTTTATAGCGGACAGTTCGGGCGTCTACCAGATAATTGTTACAGCGGTTGACTCCTGCGGTGCCGAAGGTGTTGATACAATAAATGTCACCGTTACTCTTAATACGCCGCCGATAGTAAGTCTTGGACCGGACACAACTCGCCAGATATGTGCGGGCGATAGCATTTGTCTTTCGGTTACAATCGAAGACGACAATATTTCTTCGACAGCCACAAACTTTGTACTATTGGACGGCGTCGTCTGTTTCAGCGCCGATACTGCCGGAACTTATGAGGTTTGGGTATATGCTATTGATTCCTGCGGAGTGGAAGCTGCTGATACTGTCTATGTCACAGTTACTAATCCGCCTGCACCTTTCGTAGAACTTGGTGAAGATTTTGCGGCCGTTATTTGTGAACCGATCCAAATCTGTATTGACCCTGATACTATTGCAAATTTCAATTCGATAACGGTCAATTACGGACAGTTCGACCCGATCACCAATCTGTTCTGCGTCACTATTGACAGCAGCATTTCGGATTACTTGATTGTTGAAATAACCGACTCTTGTGGCCGCGTAGCCAGAGACAGCTTGTGGTTTGATATCAAGCTCAATACAGCGCCCGTCGTTGAAGTTGCAATGCCTGACACTACCGTTTATCTGTGTGGTCCGGCATATATTTGCCTGCCGCTTCTGTTCGCAGACTTTGAAGAGCAGTTTGCAGATAATGATATTTCGGTTAATTTCGGAAATTATGCAAACGGCGAAATTTGTTTTGTACCGTATGACAGCGGAACCTATACTATCATAGCTTCTGTGACTGATTCCTGCGGTGCAATAGCCGCCGATACAGCTGTTGTCACAGTACTTACCGACCAGTTTGTTGACCTGAACTGCCCGAATGATACTTCCATCTTTATCTGTCAGCCGGAAACTCTTTGTTTCCCTCTGGGTGAAGTTCCTGCCTGGGTAGATATTGAAGTCAGCGGTATCGCAACCTGGTATGACGCAGAAAATAATCAAATCTGCTTCTATGCTGAGTGCGGTTTGCGTAACCGCATAATTGTTAAAGCAATCACGCCCTGTGATACTATAATCTGTGAGTTTACTGTCAACGTAGAGTGCAACCAGCCTCCAGTAGTTCTTTTGCCCGGTGATACCAGCTTTGTACTGTGTGGGCCGGATTCCATAAGTTTCCCGGTAGCAATCGGCGACCCTGACAATAATATTGAGACAATAAATATTGATAGCTGGGCCGCCTATGAGCCAATCAGCAGCCGGATTAGCTTTGCAGCAGATACCGAGGGTGTTTATATCCTGACTATTTCGGCAACCGATTCATGCGGCGCTCAGGCCTCGGCTCAGATAGCTGTTACAGTTATTATAAATCAAGCTCCCGAAATAAGTTTTGCTGCATCGGATTCGATTTATACAATTTGTGTATTTAGCGAAATCTGCCTGCCGCTTGATATTTTTGACCGCGAAAACAACATCGTCAGCGTGGTACCATCGATAGGTTATTTTGATGCTGCCAATCAGCAGATTTGCTTTACGCCGACAGACACGGTTGGTTTATATTGCATCGATGTAATAGCCACAGATTCCTGCGGTCTGGCTGACACCACGACTAAGTGCCTGAGCATAGAAAATGATCGGGCTATTGGCCTTGACTGTCCTTCGGACACCCTTATAATCAGTTTATGTTTCCCCGGTGTGGTCAGCAGATTTATAGACATTTCCGGGCAGCCTGATAGTATTATTACAAGTTTTGGATATTTTGATGAAAGCGAGATATTTTTCCCGGCAGACACCAGCGGATTCTATACTATCGATTTAAACGTCTACTCGCCATGCAGCACTTTGAGCTGCCAGCTTTACTTTGATATTACAATTGTAGATTCAATTGACATAATTTGTCCGGCGGATGACTTTGTTACCATCTGCGGACCGGATACACTCTGTTATCCGATTATAAAATCTAATTCGGTACAGACTCTGAGCGTAAATGCTCCGGCCTTTATTTCCGGCGATTTTGTTTGTCTGCCGGTGGCAGAAGCCGGAACATATAATTTAACTATTATTGGCAGCGGCGAATGCGGAGTAGATACTTGCGAATTCAGCATAACAGTCGATACCAATTCGGCACCGATATTAGTCTCAGCTCCTGATACAACTTATGATGACTGCATAATTCCTGAGATTTGCGTGCCGTTTACAGTAACAGACGCAGACAATAATATAGACAGCGTCGTTGGGCCGGACGGCCTTTTGACCGGCAATGAGTACTGCTTTACTCCTCCGGCACAGGGCTTGTACAACCTTGTCTTTACCGCCTACGATTCTTGTGGTGCAATTGGCTCTGATACTACTGCAATAAGAATTTCGATATCACTTTCAAGTATTATCTGTCCTTCCGGAACGCAGTCTCGAACGGTCTGTAGTGGTGATTCTGCCACGGTATCAGTGCTAATTTCTCCTTTTGATGCAATCGTAACAGTATTTTTAGACGGCCAGCCAAACGGCTTTTATAACCCTGATTTGGGACTGGTTGTTGTTTTCTCGGAAGTATCAGGTGTCTATGATGTGATGGTAGTTGCCCAAGCAAAATGCAAAACTGACACCTGCATATTCGTCCTTGATGTCACGGTTCAGGAGCCGCCTGTGCTTAGCTGTCCTGTCCAGATTGACACCAACATCTGTCTAAATGACGGCAACACTATCTGCTTCCCGGTATCTGTTACCGGTACAGGTGTCGAGCTTTCAGTAAGTGATAATGCTGTCCTCACAGATAGTACGGTATGCGTAAGCGTCAGCCAGGATGGCACTATTCAAGTTATTACTTATGCTCAGGGCGTCTGCGGAATCGACAGCTGTGTTACAACAATCAATGTCAATGTCGATGAAGCGCCGGTTCTGACTCTTCCACAGGCTGTAGTTGTTGAACGCTGCGATTTTGACACCGGACAGATTTGCATTCCCGGAATTTTTGCAACAGATGATTCGCTTCTGAATATCACAAAAATATGCGGCCCGGGTACACTGGAACTTGCCGCATTAGACAGCGGTCAGATCTGTTTTGAGCCAGACGCAAATGTATACGGCATATATACTTTCTGCATCCAGGTCGATGACGGCTGTAATCAGGTGGTAGATTCATTTACAGTAGAAATTGTGCCTGGCCCCGACTGTAATAAGTGTGTAGTGCTTGTAATTGATCCGGGTGATTGTATTCCGGTAGGAAGAACGCATGATGTTTTTATCAACATAGAAACAAATCGTCAAATTGGTGGTTTTGATCTGCTGGTCAGTTATGATGCCACGGTGATGTCCTTTAGCAACGCCACCAAAGAAGGAACAGAAATAGAAAGCTGGGAGTTCTTTACTTACAGGCTCAACTCATCATCCTGCGGCAGCGCCTGTCCTTCGGGAACAATTCGGTTCATCGGTATTGCCGATATCAACAACGGCGCGGCCCATCCGCCGGACGAAGCGCTATCGCCTAACGGTAGATTTATAAAAATCACATTTCAGGTTTCCAACAACCAGAACATTGGCGGCTTGTTTTTGCCGATAAACTTTATCTGGTTCGACTGCGGCGATAATATTTTTAGTGACCCCTCTGGTAACGAACTGTTCATCGACAACAAGATTTATAACGGAGAAGGCATCTTAATCTGGGACGAAGAAGACAGCATAAGTTATCCTGAAAGCAGCAGGCCGCAGGGCATGGGTACGCCCGATTCCTGCATAAATCCTGATGCTATGACAGCACCAAGAAGATGTGTTGAGTTCTTTAACGGAGGTATTTGTATACTCGATCAGGTCTCTTTTAACGACCGGGGTGATATAAACCTTAACTCCGTGCCTTATGAGGTTGCAGATGCGGTAGTGTTCACCAACTATTTCATTTATGGGTTGAGCGCTTTTACTGTCAATGTCCCCGGACAGATTGCGGCAACGGATGTCAATGCCGATGGTATCACACTTTCGGTCGCTGATTTGGTCTTGCTGATAAGAGTTATTCTTGGCGATGCCGACCCGGTGCCAAAACTTAATCCTCATGATCAAGAACTGCTGTTGCAGTTAGTTCGCAACAAGAACGATGTAACCGTTTTTTCTAATTCCTCCAATGGTATCGGCGGTGCTTATCTGGTATTCAAACTTAATTCTTCAGAATCGAATATAGTCCCTGAGCTGACAGCAGATGCCGAACATATGGATCTCCGCTACCACCTGGCCGGGGACGAACTTCGCATTCTGGTATTCAGTATGAAAGGCAATACCATTGAATCAGGCGATCGCCAGTTAATAAAACTGTCGCTCGAAAGCGGCCAGCAGCCAGAACTTATTAAGAGCGAGTTTGCAGACGGAGATGGCCGGGCCTATAAGTCAAGCTCCAGTGAAATTGAACTGCCAACAGACTTTGAACTATATCAGAATTATCCGAACCCGTTTAATCCCAGCACTAATATAAGTTTCTATCTGCCTGAGCAGTCAGACTGGAAGATAAACATATACAATGTAAACGGCAGTCTGGTTAAACAGTTATCCGGTTCAAACGAAACCGGAATGGTTGAGGTGCTATGGGATGGCGCTTCCCAGTCCGGAAATCAAGTCGCCAGCGGAGTTTATTTCTACAGACTCGAAGCCGGCGATTTTAAGAGAACTCGAAAGATGATGATGCTCAAATAAGATTTCCCTCTTATCTTTCCTCAAAGCGTCCGCGTGCTTGTTTGCGGGCGCTTTTTTTTGCTCAAAATCCTGACATTCCAGTTACTTGTGGTAAGCTCTGCCATGCAGAATCGAAAAGCCGCGAAAAAGCTGCTCCAGCAAAACTATTCTTACAATTTGATGAGAAAACGTGAGTCCGGATAATGACCAGACTTCGTTTGCTTGTTTTAGTATGCTGTCGTCGAGTCCGTAAGGTCCGCCGATTACTATTTTTA
>JADFLZ010000087.1 GCA_022564135.1 Candidatus Zixiibacteriota bacterium | reverse complement strand
TACGCACTCTTGAGATTCGGCGCGACTGCTGATTACGAAGATTTACCAGCCTGCCGTTGAGCTCAATATCAACCGCCGCTGGATCCCCTATTGTAACAACCATCCTGTATTTGGCGCTGGCTTCATAAACTCTGCCGGGGATAAGTTTGCGAAAGATAGCTGTATCACCGTCGGTCATAACCGAACCCCAGCTTTCTTTTTTTGGTATAAGCCGAATTTTGATTTCGTCCGGGGGTAGATACGAAGTTTTATCCCAGTCAAAACTGTCAAATTCTGCCAGGCGGTTTTTGTCTATATCTTGAAGGTAAGTGGCCTGTTCATTTTTTGCGGTAGAATCTTTAATAAACAGCATATCAATGGCAACGTAGGCCAAAAGCAGAAGAACCAAGATAGCCGCTATCCCCAGCATTCTTCTTAACGGTTTTTTTTCTGCCTCAGGATCAATCTCATACTCGTCTTCTGTCCCGGAGGTTTTTTTAGCCTGCGCAGCTTCTTCCATCTCAGCTCTTTCAATATCAGACCTGATGGCATCAACTGTCATCGAGTAATCTATTCCCAGAAAAGTAGAATAGGAGCGAGCAAAAAGGTTGTAGTAAACGACTGAGGGAAGTTTCGATAAATCGCCATTTTCAATACCTTCGAGATTTTCAAGAGGGATTTTGAGCCTTTCGCTGAGCTCTACAATATCAAGCTGGCGGCGCTCTCTTTCGAGCCGCAAAACTTTCCCTAATTTTTTCTCTACACTATCCATAACTAACTAAATGTAATATTCACTCCATTTTTAAGCAAACCTCACCGGCCAGTTTGTCCAGCAGAGAGCGAGGTAAACCAATAACATTATCCAGTTCCCCCTCTATTCTGTCAACCAAAAAGCCGCCTTTGCCCTGTATGCCATAAGCTCCGGCCTTGTCCATCGGCTCGCCGCTGCTGACATAATCTACGATTGCTTTCTCTGATACAAGATTGAAATAGACATCGGTCAATTCATAGCCGGAGGCCAAAAGCTCAGCCGAGCAAACCATAGCCAGGGCGGTACAAACAACATGCTTTTTACCCGACAATCGCAGGAGAATCTCCCTGGCTTCATTTTTATTTTCAGGTTTGCCGATTAGCTTATTATCCAGCACTACTATCGTATCTGCGCCAATTACCAATTTGTCATCTCCAGACACAGCAGAAACTGCCATTGCTTTCATTTTTGCCAGAGTTAAGGCGTGCTCGAAAGGGTTTCCGGCCGGATTATTGGATTCTTCCACGTCAGATATGATCTGCCGGAAAGCGATGCCCGTTTCCCCCAGTAATTTCAACCTTCTGGGTGAGGCCGAAGCGAGTATGATCTCTTTTTTTTGGGACAGTTTTTTTAGATTATTACAGGTCATTTTCAAGGAGAATTGTTACTGGCCCGTGGTTGGTCAGTTTTATTTCCATTTTAGCCCCGAAGATACCGCTGGCGGTTTTCAAATCTGAGGCAGAAACCAAATCTACAAATTTAGAGTACAGCTTTTCGGCCTCTATCGGCTCCATAGTTTCGGTAAACGCCGGACGGCGCCCTTTTTTGGTGTCGGCGTAGAGAGTAAACTGGGAGACTATCATGACTTCGGCTTCTACATCCAGCGCCGAAAGGTTCATTTTGCCGGCGCTATCTTCGAAAATTCTCAAATTCAGAATTTTGTCAGCCAGAATTCCGCACGATTCTTCTTTATCATTTTTTTTGGTGCCATGAAATATCAGCAGTCCGCTGCCTGTTTTACTGTGGAGTTTTTCCTCAATCCAGACTTCGCAATTTGTAACTCTTTGAACTAATAATCTCAAATTTCACTCCGAATTGCTTCTCATATTTTAACGAATATAGCATATCCGGACAGATTGACAAAGGTGCAAAAGAGAGTTCGCAAATGATTGCAGATTTCGCTGGATATTTTATCTGCAATATGTATAATTGATTTTGGCGAACTGGGAACCGCCGCATATTTTTATAGTTATATTGGTGACAGATTAAGAAAGAAGAATGGAGGAGTTAAGTTGTCAAAAGCCTTAGAAGTAACAGATGATTCTTTTGAAGCAGAAGTACTAAAATCCGATACACCGGTTATTGTGGATTTTTGGGCTGAATGGTGCGGCCCCTGCAAAATGATTGCACCGATTCTGGATGAATTAGCTGAAGAATATGAAGGCCGGGTCAAAATCGCCAAGGTGGATGTTGACTCTAATAATAAAACAGCCGGTAGATATAATATTTTGTCTATTCCTGCTCTGCTATTTTTCAAAAATGGAGAAGTTGTCGACCAGGTTGTTGGTGCACTGGGTAAATCGCAATTGACTTCCAGATTAGAAAAAGTGCTGGCTTAAAGTTCAATATTTTTCAAAAAACCGGCAAGAGAACCAATCTCTGCCGGTTTTTTTTATTACTTATTTGCAGATGTTTTCAAGCAAGGAACTTTACAGCTGCAATTTGTTTTAAATTATTAGAAGCTTCTATATTATATTGACTTAGCCGAACTTTAACGAAAGAGTATAAAGAGCATAATGAACTGGACTGACATAATATTTCTGCTGATATTCCTTATTGCCTGGTATCTGCTGATAACCAGGGTTTTCCCCAAAATGGGGCTGGGCGGTGGCTGAGGACCTCCGGCAGAATATCTTCCGGTGGAAGATGACAAAAACAGGAAGCAAACTAATGGTAATGATGAACCTAAGGACTCTTCAGAAAGAGCTGACTAACGAAAATAAAATTTATATCTTCAAGGCCTGACAGCCGATAATAATAGATATGCGTTTTAATAATTACAGCGGGGGCGGTGGATACCGTGGGCTAAGCATTGGCCCGGGGGCAGTATCTCCATTCATCAAACTGATGCTGATTAGCAACTTAGCGATATTTATGATTCAGTCGCTGGCCGGCTATCCTCTGAGCAATATTTTGGGTTTGACTCCAGCCAGATTTTTTGCAGAATTTCCAAACCTGCTTTTTCAGCCATTCACCTACATGTTTCTGCATGCAAACTTCTGGCACATCTTTTTTAATATGTTTGCCTTATGGATGTTTGGAACAGAGATCGAATTCACCTGGGGCAAGAAATCTTTTGCCAAATTCTATATTTTAGCCGGTCTGTCCGGGGCGATATTGACTCTTATATTTCAGCCAGAGCTGCCATTTCCGGTAATAGGCGCTTCAGGAGCAGTATACGGCGTCTTGATAGCTTACTGGCTGCTGTTTCCAAATAGATACCTCTACATTTATTTCTTGTTCCCTGTCAAAGTAAAATGGGCAATCCCCGGCTTTATGATTTTGGGCTTTATGGCTGGCGGGGGAGATATTGCGCATTTTGCTCATCTTGGGGGTGCAATTTTTGGGCTTATTTTTGTCAAAGCTAACTGGCGAATTTCCAGATTTGGAGATGTGCTCAAAAATTTTCGTCACAAAAAGCAAGAGGCAAAATTCGAGAAAAACCGCCTTAAAGCAGAAGATACCATGAAACGGGTTGATGAAATTCTTGATAAAATAAGCGATGTTGGTATTGATAATATCTCTCGCGAAGATAGAAAGTTTCTTGAAGACACCTCTTCTCATATGTCCGAAGAAAAGAGCTCCGACGAAACCATACAATGAGAAAAAGAGTCTTAATAGCGGAGAATTCTGATATCACCAGAGTAGCCGCAGAAACAGTTTTAAGGCAGAACGGTTTTGAAGTAATTGCTGTCTCATCCGGCGATAAGGCCTTTCAGGTTCTGGAACATAGCAAACCCCATCTGATAATTGCCAATAGCTCATTGCCGGGAAAAGACAAGTCCAGATTTATTCAGGGTTTACAGGCAGAACCGGCACTTTCCACGATTCCGGTGATTCTCCTTACTGATGAAAATGAATCCGGATTTACAGGTCAAATTAAAGTTAATTTACCCCTTGATCCGAGCGATTTATTGTCGAAAATATATGATATGGCTAATGATTCAAAAAAGCCCAAAGATGATGCTGATAATCCCCTGGGCGAAAGCCTGGAAGATGAACTTCTTGACGAGGCTCTGGGACTGGATCAGATTGATGTCACTGATTCCGAAGTCATGAACCAGGGTGATACTACTAAAGTAAGAAAGAAGAAAAAGGTAGTTGAGAAAATGATCGGGATTGATCATGTCGAAGATGATACTGATATTTCCGGTCAGATTGGTTCGGTTAATTTGGACGCGAAGTCCGGCAAAATCAAAAAGTCCGGCAAGCCGGCTCCATCAAAAACAGGTAAACTTGATATCGTCAGCGGTCACGATCAGTTTGGGCTGGGAGATGAGTCTCTTCTGGAAAATGTTAATGAGAACGCAGACCATGACTATGACTGGTTTGTGAACGAAATGAAGAATGATGTCATAGATCCAAAAAGCACCAAGAAACAGAAAGCCGCTTCCCAATCCGATAGCCTGAAAGTAACAAAAACGTCTGACCAGCTTGAACGGGTTTCTGTTCCCGGCAAAAAATCATCTGATTCCGGAAAAACCACAGCTGGCAAAAAGCCGGGCGGGGTAGAGAAATTTATTGAAGAATTCAAAAAAGAAGTTGAAAGCTTTGGCAGCGAGAGCTCCAGGAATGTAATTGACACCAAAAGCAAACCCGCAGCTACTGCCAAGCCGGCAGTTGTTTCGAGCGACCCTGTCGAAAATATAACCATTGACCAGGTCGAAGTCTTTACGCGCCAGTTTGTTTCAGAATTGGCCGACCGGGTAGCTGAGAGAATAGCCAACAAAATAGACGCACAAAAATTAATGTCTCTGCTTAAAAATGAAATAGTTTCCAAAGCGAGGAACTCCAAGTAGGGTCTTTGCTGTTCTAATCATTGTAGAATATAATATATACAAAAATTTATTTGATTGACTAACTGACTTCTATTTGAGTATGATAAATTAATGTTTGATCAGCCGACCATAGAAATTCCAACCGCCATATTTGCCGGGTTCCTGTCGTTTATATCTCCCTGCGTATTGCCCCTTATTCCGGGCTACCTGTCTTTTATTTCCGGCGTTTCAATTGAAGATTTGAGCTCAAAGGAAAAATCAAAAGAACATATGTTTCGGGTTGTTATTAACACGTTCTTTTTTGTGCTCGGATTTTCTTTAGTATTTATTCTTTTGGGAGCTACAGCAACCTGGCTGGGTGAAATGCTGCAGCAATACATTGGCTGGTTTAACAAAGTGGCCGGTGTCTTGGTGTTTTTGTTCGGCCTGCATGTAGCCGGAGTTTTTAAGATAAAAGCTCTCAATTATGAAAAGAGATTTAATACTCGCAGCAAAAAGATGGGGATAATCGGTTCTGTCGTTATTGGTATCGCTTTCGCTTTTGGATGGACGCCCTGCATTGGTCCGATTCTTGGCACAATTTTGACCCTGGCCGCTCAGCAGGACTCGGTCACTTCCGGCGTCATACTTCTGGCTTTCTATTCAGCCGGACTGGGTGTGCCGTTTATACTTACTGCTCTTTTGTTCAACTATTTAATCGGAGCCTTTGGTTTTATAAAACGGCATTTCAGAGCTGTTGAGATTATCTCGGGCGGTTTGCTGATGATAGTCGGCGTGTTAATATTCTTTAACTTACTGGTGGTCATCTCAAACTTTATGTTAGATTTATTCCCTGCCTTGCAAAATGTCGGCTAAACGACTTTACCCTTATAAAAATATACAGATTATTTTTCGCAGGTCGCCTTGACTGTCCCCCGCTGTTTTCAGTATATTAGCAATCAATAAACGCTGTAGCGTGAAAAAATATGACTCCAAAGAAGAAAAAAGGACAGGTAATAGCGGTTTGCATTCAGGAACCATTTGAGGATGGTTCGTCGATGGACTTCGGTGCTATACAGGGTGCTGACCTGAAGTATCTGCATCAGGCTTTTATCACCGACACGATTATTAATGCGCTCAAAGTAGAAGATACCGATATTCGTCTGTACTATATTGGCAGCTCCGAACGTAATAAGCTGGTAAAAATCGTAACTGAATATGTAAAGAAAAAGGCACCTGAAAAGATATCATCTGAGATTAAGCGCCGGCTGAAATTATCTGAAATGTCCAAAGAACGCTGGGGCATCAGAATAGAGAAACTTTTCGAGGACTGCTTTTCATGCGGTTATGAAAGTGTTTTAGTTATTGGCAGCCGCAGCCCGACCGTATCACGACAGAAAATAGAGACGGCCTTGCAGCTCCTGAAAAAATCTGATGCAGTCTTCGGCCCGACTCCCGATGGCCGCTACTATGTTATAGGAATGTCAAAATCTTATCATATTAAGCTTTCGGAATTCGACTGGAAATCTCCTTCGATATATAACGAGGTGGCCAGAGCGCTCGAAGACAAAGGTCTGGTATGGTCTGAACTTGAAATCTGGTACGCTGTGGAGACACCGGATTATCTGGAAGTAATGGTACGTGATATTAATCAGTTCAGAATAGAAGGTGATGAATCAACCGCCCACGAAACTGAACTGGTCATGGAACGACTCTTGGGTAAGCTGGAAAATTGATTTGATATAGATATGGAGCGGGAACTTCAAAAATTAAGCTGGCTCAAAGTCCAGAAACTTGTTCCGGAGCAGATTGATACTGTCATACTACCGGTTGGCACAGTTGAAGCACACGGTTCATCCTGTCTAGGTACTGACAATTATATTCCCAATGAGATAGCTTTCGGCATCGCCGACCGAATAAACGCGCTGGTGGCGCCGATAGTGAACTACGGCATCACCCGCTCGCTTTACAGGTACAACGGCGGCTCTACCATCCAGCCGGAAACTTATCAGATGTTTATCAGAGATATTCTGGATTCATTTATTGACACGAAATTTCATAACGTGATTCTTTTAAACGGACATGGCGGCAATAATGCTGCCCTAAAACAGGTAGCATACGAGTTCCACTACCAGCAGAATGCCAATATTGCAGTAATACACTGGTGGGAATTATGCGAGAAGATGACCGACAAATTTTTCGGCCATGCCGGAGGACACGCCGGCACCGATGAAACCGCCATGGTCCATGCTATCGACCCCTCATTGGTTGACGAAGAGAATAACGATCCCGACCTGGCTTATACTTTCAAGCCGGGCAGTGATATTTATCCGGTTCCGGGCTCAGTTCTACTTTATAAGCCGGGCGAAGGCTATCCCGAATATGACCGTGAAAAAGCCAAACAGTACCGCGATAAAGTAGTAGATATGGTTGGTGAGTTTGCTGAGATGGTTATAGGCCGCTGGCGAAAGTTCGGACTCTAAAGTTCTCTGGTTAGTTCAAACAGAGATTTCTAAAAAGGCTCTATATAAGTAATTCTTACTTCTCTGGTAAATGTAATGGATTCCCCGAGTTGCGCCTTTCGATTAACAAAAAGGTCCTTAAGAATTGCTTCCAGTTCAAGATTGTCATGGAACAGCCACCTGAGTGACAGATTGAAATAACCCCGTCCTTTGCCGCCAAAATTGTTTGTTGTGCCGTCGGGCAGGGTAGACTTGTCATCGTTTATGGCCAGATCATATTCACCCGTAAGGCCCAGGTTGTATCTGAAAGTAGCATCAAAGCCGCCAAAGAAATTTATGTCCCCGTCTTCATCTATGTCGCTTTCCAGACTATAATTAAAGCCGGCATGCCAGCCGGCGGTCCAGGTGTAGAAATAAAAGCTTCTGCTGGCCACAGCAAAAAAACCGCGGGATTTAAAAGCATACCTTTTGAGCTGGTCGTTCCAGGGACCGAACCCCTGCGAAGTAAAACCAACTGTCACACCCGGGAAATATTCTATTTCGTCAATTACTCTGAGCTTGA
>JADFLZ010000086.1 GCA_022564135.1 Candidatus Zixiibacteriota bacterium | reverse complement strand
CGGTCCTTTATCTCCTTCGTAGGCCTGCTTATGGTCCTGACTGGGCAGCATCGGGATGATTGTTTTACCGTCGCAAAAGGCCATAATGGAAACTTCCTGCCCCTTCAAAAATGATTCAATTATTATATTCTTGCCGGCATCGCCAAAGGTTCTGGTCTCCATAACTTTCGTAATTGTATCAGAGGCTTCGTCAAAATTATCCACCACAAAGACACCCTTGCCGGCAGCCAGACCATCTACTTTTATAACGACTGGATATTTTACCGATTTGCAGAAGCCAATGGCGGCTCCCGATGATGAAAATTTCTTAAAGGGAGCTGTTGGAATGTGATATTTACGCATGAACTCTTTGGCGTAAATTTTGCTGCTTTCCAGCTTAGCGGCGTTCTTATTCGGCCCAAATATTTTTATGCGATGCTTCTGAAACTCATCAACTATGCCCGCCTCTAAAGCGACCTCGGGACCGACCACGGCCAGATCTATTCTGTTTTTAACAGCCAGATCGGCTAAGTTTCTGGTTTTGAGCGGACTGATATCGACGCAGCGGGCGATTTTGGCTATGCCGGCGTTGCCGGGGGCACATATCAAACGGTCAACTTTTCGCGACTGCTTCAGTTTCCAGGCTATGACGTGCTCTCTGCCGCCGCTGCCTATAATGAGGACTCGGGCACCTTTTGATCTGGGTCTTGGCTTATTCATAGGAAGCATAATTATGGCTTTTAAGATGGAAAATTCAAGATGTTTTTTTATAAAAGCGCGTACGCGTATTAAAGGTTCAAGAATTATAGTTGCTCAAAACGAAAAAATGATTACTTTCAAGCAAGATGTAATACTCACCCAGCTTTTTGAATATCTAAAATTTACCGCCGTAAGTTTCAAGCCAGGAGAAAGATGTGAAAATTATTAAAACATTGACTGCGATTGCCCTGATATTGATAATTTCGACAACTTTTGTTCAGGCCGAACAGTTTTCACAGGTCACTCTGCTGACTTTGGACAAGAGTGATTTTCTGGAAATTCACCGTCTGGGCCTGGATGTTCTGGGCTATAAAGGCGACAGCATTGAAATGATCGCCACTCAGGCTGATCTGGAATGGTTTGACAGCCGGGGCATAACTTATCGGATAGATATCCCTGATTTGAAAGCTCACTACCGCTCCAAGAACAAAAGCAATATGACAATGGGTGGCTTTAAGACTTTTTCAGAGATAGAACTGTTTTTGGACTCTCTGGCTGCTGTTTATCCCAGTCTTATGACTGCCAAATTTTCAATAGGCACAACAATTGAAGGCCGGGATATCTGGGCTGTGAAAGTATCTGATAATCCCAATGTCGATGAAGACGAGCCGGCAGTTCTTTATGTGGGTTTGACCCATGCCCGCGAGCCTGCTGCCAGTGAAGTATTGATGAATTTTATGAACCACTTGCTCTCAAACTATACTACAGATACTGCCATTGCAAATATTGTAGACAACCGCGAGCTTTATTTTATCCCTGTTTTTAACGCCGATGGTTACGTCTGGAACGAATTTACTGACCCCTTAGGCGGCGGCTTGTGGCGTAAAAATCGCCGACCGAACGGCGACAGCTCAAGCTTTGGGGTTGACATGAATCGCAACTGGGGCTTTAAGTGGGGCTACGATGACGTCGGCTCATCGCCAATTATGAGTGGCCAGACCTATCGCGGCACCGGACCATTTTCTGAGCCGGAAAATCAAGCCATGCGGGACTTTATTATCTCAAGAGATATAAAAATCATCCATAACAGCCACAGCTATTCAAATCTGGAACTCTGGCCTCCGGGCTACGACCGCGTATTCAGTAAGTATGATGATATGTTTCGCGTTATTGCTGATTCGATGGTGAAGTATAATGGTTACACACCCCAAATTGGCTGGGAATTGTATCCCACCAACGGCGAAGCCGACGGCTGGGCCTGGGGAGATACAATCTTAAAGCCCAGAATAATTTCGTATACGGCCGAAGTTGGTGGCTGGGCTGACGGTTTCTGGCCCGACCCGTTCAGGATTCCGGCTTTAAATGCGGAAAATATATGGCCGAACATGTTTTTAGCTAAGATTGCTGACAACCCTTACAAATTCAGCCCGCCAGTTCCGCCCACAATAAGTACGCCGGAGACAACAGTTGTACTTAATTATACTGTTGAGTGGAATCTGGAAGATTCGATCAACCCGGCTGTTTCATATAAGCTTTATGAACTGACCGGCAAGCAAACTATTATCGATAGTGCCGAGGCTGACAACGGACATTGGGAGGCAGAAAAATTCTCTTTAACAACCGCCAGACAGCACACAGGTCTTTCTTCATGGCATACCTTTAACTGGAACCGGGCCAACCACTGGCTCTTAGCTCAGACGCCCTATCTGGTTCAGCCGGATGACACCCTGAAATTCTGGATCTGGTACGCTATCGAAACCGATTGGGACTATTTCTATGCTCAGATCTCTACTGACGGCGGCTATGACTTTTTTAATCTGCCCAATAATATGACTACCAACACAAATCCAAACGGCAGTAATCTGGGAAATGGCATAACCGGTTCTTCCGGCGACTGGGTCCAGGCCAAGTTTGACCTTTCAGCTTATGCCGGACAACAGGTCATTTTTCGGCTAACCTATTTTACCGACTTTTCAGTTACCTGGGAGGGCGTCTATTTAGATGAAATTGAAAACGTTGATTTCTTTTCATCTGAGGTACTGATAGATTCCGGCATTACAGATACCTTTTACAGTTTTGACAGTATTCCGGGAGGGGACTACTGGTATCGCCTGACAGCCACAGATGCTGAAGCTCAGGAGAGCCGCCTGTCAGAATTGGCTTTGGTATCAGTTGCAGATGCCTTCATAAAAGGGGACGCCAACAATGACGGGGATATTAACATTCTGGATTTGACATATCTGGTTGACTATATTTTCAGAAGTGGCCCGGCTCCGGAACCCTTTCTGGCCGGTGATGCCAACTGCGATGACAACAGCAATATCCTCGATTTAACCTATCTGGTGGACTTTATTTTCAGAGGAGGTCCCCTGCCAGACTGTACTTAGAAAGACAGTGTATTGACTGCTGATAAGGTTTTTTTGTCCCGAAGGGGAATCGAATTGAACATATTCGGTTGACAAATCGTCTTTCTGACGCTTAACTTAATGCTTCCCAATTTGGGGATACAGATTTTTGCTTTAGTTAATTTTTTAGGCAATAGAGGTTTTGATGAAGAATTTGTTTGTAATCGGATTGTCCTTGCTTCTGATAAGCGGCACTGCTTTGGCGCAGGATGAAGATTATTTCGTTAAGGATGTTCTGGAAGTCAATTTCTATGGCGGCGCTGGTATTCCGAGCGGCAGCCTGAGCGATTTTAGTGACTCCCTGGGCGCTGGAACCGGCCTTAACTACGGTCTGGACATCGGCTATTTTTTGACAAATGACCTGGTCTTCGGTTTTAACTTTTCATTCACGCAATTTTCCATAGAAGAAAGTGACGGAACCGGCAGTCTGAACCATAAGCTCTATAGTCCTAATTTTTATCTGAAATATTATTTTACCGGAGAATCAGATTTTATCCCATATTTGAAAACCTCAGCAGGGCTCGAGTTTGCTAAATTCACTACTTTTGTAGATAATTCTGCAGGCCGCCGTTATCGCGAAATTTCTTATGACCCGGTCTTTGCTTATGGAGTCGGCGCAGGGTTCTTTTACTTTGTTTCTGATTTCAGCGGACTGTTTCTGGAAGCCAATTACCGCGCTGCTATTTCTGCCGCCGATACTGAAGCCACCTATCAGGACGACATTTACAAGTTCGGCTCTGACCTTAGTCGCATTGATATTCATGCCGGCGTCAGGATTTTGATCGGCCCCAATGAGTAATAATTGAAACTATGATTTATTATCAAGTCCGTCGTTTTTCGGCGGACTTTTTTTTGTTTGCTCTTGATAGCCGCTTATTTGTTTAATAATTAACTATGAAAAAAATTCTGATTGTAGATGACGAACAAAGCCAACGGGAACTGCTCAAAGGTTACTTAAGCAAAAACGGCTACGAAGT
The DNA here is from genome assembly GCA_022564135.1 of Candidatus Zixiibacteriota bacterium. Classification (GTDB taxonomy): domain Bacteria; phylum Zixibacteria; class MSB-5A5; order GN15; family FEB-12; genus JACZWU01. The sequence goes on along the minus strand of JADFLZ010000086.1, from coordinate 3,740 downwards.
AACTCTGGCCGGTGACGGCCAGGAGGCACTCTCTGTATATCGTAATATATTTGCTCCGGTTGCTCTGGTCGATTTGAAAATGCCCAAAATGAACGGCTTGGAGCTGCTGACTGAGCTAAGACAGATAAATCCCTTTATTCAGGTAATCATGCTGACAGCCTTTGGTTCGGTTGAAACAGCAGTGGCGGCTATGAAAGCGGGCGCTTCGGACTATCTCACCAAACCGATAAACGATTTAGAAGAGCTGCTGCTAAAATTGAATCGCGCTTCACAGCAAAATCAACTTATTGTCGAAGCTGAAGTGATGCGTGAAAGTCTGTCTGATGCTTTCCCGAAAACAGAAATAATCGGCGAATCAAAAGTTATTAAAGATGTCGGTCGGATGATAGCGACGGTCGGCCCCAAAGATACGACTGTCTTGATTACCGGCGCTTCCGGTACCGGTAAGGAGTTAGTGGCCCGTGGTATTCATGCCCTGTCAGAGCGGGCTGATAGGAAACTGGTTTCGTTAAATTGCGCTGCACTGCCTGAGACGTTACTGGAGTCGGAACTTTTCGGCTATGAAAAGGGTGCCTTTACCGGGGCCGACAGAATTAAACTGGGCCGGTTTGAACTGGCAGAAGGCGGCACTATTTTTCTTGATGAAATTGGCGAGATGTCCCTGACCATGCAGGTCAAACTCCTGCGTGTTATTGAAGATCACACTATCGAACGGCTGGGTTCGACCGAGTCAATTTCACTGGACATAAGAATAATTGCAGCTACCAACAGAAATCTACCTGAAATGATTGCTGAAAAAACGTTCAGGGAAGACTTGTATTACCGGCTGAACGTAGTAGAAATAAAACTGCCGTCTTTAAAAGAAAGAGGCGGAGACATACTTCTAATAGCCAAACATTTTCTGGAGAAGTTCTCCAAAAAACACGGCAAGAAGATGGACGGTATTGACAGTTCGGCCGCTAAGATTCTTTCGAAATATCATTGGCCGGGAAATGTCAGAGAACTTGAAAACGTGCTTGAAAGAGCGGTCATTCTTACGACCAGCAGCAAAATTGATGCTTCGGACCTTTCCGGTCTGAGCGATGCAACCGGCAGTCAGGGCCTGATTCTTTCAGAAATTCCTCTGGCTGAAGTTGAAAAAAAGCATATCGAATTTTGCCTACAAGCCAATGACTGGAATATAGGCCGGACTGCCGAAATTCTTAAAATCCATAGAAATACTCTCAGCGCCAAAATCAAAGAATACAGCCTCTCAGAAGATTCACAATAATCAGGCGTCACAGTTCGAAAATGCACAATAATTGTGCATTTTCTTGAGCTGTGAATCTCTCAAAATCAACGTAATTGATTGAGTAACAATGACTTAATGTCTTTGGCACAGCTTTTGATACTATATTAATTGAAATTAACTTTTAGGGATGAGGATAATTGAAATGAAACTGAAGAAATTGATTGTATTGCCAATTCTTTTAATTATGGCCATAGCTTTAGGCGGCTGTTCAGACGATGAAATCCTGATAGTAAATGAAATTCCAGCCGCGCCGCAGGGAGTTTTTTCGATAACCGGTGACAATGCCGTATACATATTTTGGAACGCTCCTTATGAAGCTGATATAAATGAATTCTTCGTGTACAGGTCGCTTGACCCGGTTAATAATTTTGTGGTTATCGGAACGGTTATTGCCGATGCCAACCCCAATCTTGACCTGGTGCTTCATCAATATACTGACGTTACAGTCGTCAACGGCCAGACTTATTACTATGCCGTCGCCAGTGTCGATTTTGCCGGACAAATCTCGGAATTATCAGCAGAAAACGTTTTCGATACACCACGACCAGAAGGCACAATCATTATACCTGAGATTTCTACAGACCCAACAATAGCCGGATTAGATTTATCTACACAAAGCCTTGTTGCTTGGAATGACCCCAGTGCAGATATCTATATCGATTCAATTGGTGGAGTTTTCTATATCAATGCCAGCGATACTTTAACTGACCTTCAGGATATGGGCTATACAGAAGATTTTGATGCGATAGATTTTGCTCCGACCGTAGGCTGGTCCGAAAACGGCTGGGCTGAAATTATAGTCGGCCACACTTATGTTATTTGGACCCGCGATTTGCACTATGCCAAACTTCGTGTGACTTCGATTAGCTCTAGCTTTGTAGTCTTTCAATGGGCTTATCAGTTGGATCAGGACAACCCTGAGCTGGTAGGCGGTAACGATATAAATCAGAAGCCTGTTCATGGCTCTGATTATTTAAGAAGACCCAACGGGGACAACGTCTCTATTAATAGTGGAAAGTGAGGTAACCAATTATGTTACACAAACTACTAAAACCGATTATGCTGATGCTGCTTTTTAGTCTGGCATCAACGGCAACCATATGGTCACAAAATTTGCAGCAGCAACCCCGTGACCATCATAACAACGGCGAAAATTCTTATGACCGCATCAGAATCGACCGCTATCTTGATGTCGAAATCTGGTCGGATCACAGCGACGGCGAGTATTACGAGGGAGACAAAGTTACTTTGTTTTACCGTGTCAACCGCGATGCTTTTGTCGTGGTCTACAGCGTCGATTCGCGCGGCCGGGTGAACATGCTCTTTCCGTCGAACCCTGGTCAGGACAACTTTGTAGCCGGCGGTGAAACACACCGGCTGCCGGGCGGCCATGATGATTATGACCTGGTCATAAGCGGTCCCGAAGGTGTCGAAAATATTCAGATTATTGCTTCCCGCGAGAGATTTTCTATTCCCGACTGGTTTCCGAATTCGGGCTTGATTGCCGAAACGGATGATGTTCATGATTACATGGACTGGCTCAACGACCGCTATTTTGTCAAGTACGATGGACAGCGCTTCGCTTTTGACAGGACGGCCTTATATATCAATGAATGGGAAGATTATTATTTCCGTCCCGTCTATCGGCCGTACTACCCCAGCTGGACTGTCAGCGGCAATGTTTACTTTGACTACTGGTATGGTTCTTCGATATATATCGACGGCATCTACTGGGGCATTTCGCCTCTTTACATTCCAAGATTATATGTCGGCTGGCATACTTTTACTGTCTATGACAGACACGGACACGTCTGGGAATATGACCATCATGTTTCGCGCTACAGCACGGTAGTGTTTGACTATACCATTATTAACACTTCGTCTCAGGTGAGATCGAAGTACAAAAAAGTAAGAGCGGCCGGCTACAGATCGCCAACATCTGCCGGTTACCCGAATTATCAGAAAAAGGTCAAGGCGATTAAGTCTTCCGGTGCCTGGAAAACAAAATCTTACACTCGGTCAGGCTCCCAGACAACTGTCAGCAAGAAATCGCAGTTTGTTTACAGCGGCACCAAGAAGTTTGTCAGAGGCTCCGGTTCGGATTCGTTTTCCGGAAAATCCAAGGCTGACAAGAGAAGTTATGATTCGTATCGCAAAAGCACGCGTGATTCGAAAACCACTACCGACAAAAGAGGCTCATCATACCGCAGCTATGATAAAAAGAGCACCAGTATATCGTCGGGTTACCAAAAGCGCAGCTCTTCATATAAGAAAAGAGAGGCCAGATCCGGCAGCAAAAAGAGTACTATAAAAAGTCGCCAGCGCTCTGGTGAGTATCGCTCAAGTGCCCGCGGCTCAAGTAAGAAAGGCTCTTCCGGTGGTAGTACCTTAAAGAGCAGCCCCCGCAAATCATCTGGCTCCAAAGCAGCTTCGAAGCAGGGTTCTGTCC
>JADFLZ010000085.1 GCA_022564135.1 Candidatus Zixiibacteriota bacterium | reverse complement strand
TTACTTTTGGCGCCTCGTTTGGTTACACTGTCATGAGCAGAATGTCACTGCTGATCGGACGCGTTGATTTTCTGTTGGGTGACTGGTTGCATATTTTAAGATAATGAGAAACTACTTGGAGAAAATGAGAGCATCAAGAGTACTGCTATTAGTTTTGGTATGCTCATTTTTATTGGTTTCGATTTCATCATCTGCATTTGCACAGGCGAACAGCGACTCCGACACTCCGGCTGATTCGATTCCGGCCATAGCTGCCCCCGCTCAGGTAACCGACCTGAAAGCTTTTGACACCGACAACGACCATGGTCATTCGATTACCATTGAATGGACACTTTCCGCCGATGACGGCGCCGGCGCTAAAAGCGTTATCAGCTATCGCATACTTAAATCCGAGTCACCCGATGGTCCTTTTGATTCTGTCGGTTTGGAGCCTCTCGGCGCAAATTCTCATGAAAATTCAAGTGCCATTGACAGAAACTCGGAAGGTTATTTCTCTGACAACACCGACTATTATTACCGCGTTGAAGCTATGACCACAGACGCTGATATCTTTTCAACTTCCGAAATCGTCGGCCCGGTGCAAAGTTCTGGCCAGTGGTTTAATTCCGGCTTGATAACTGTGCTTATTGCTATTTTGATTTTTACTATTCTTACTATGATTTTTGTACAACTCGCCAAAAAGGGAATGGACTTATATGTACGGCCTCTGGCAGGCATCGAAGCTGTCGATGAAGCAATCGGCCGCGCTACCGAAATGGGCCGGCCTATTCTGTATGTGTTGGGGTTAGGGTCGGCTGCTGATATTGCTACTATTGCCTCATTTACAATTTTAGGACGAGTAGCTAAAAAAGTTGCTGAGTATCAGACTGAGTTAAATGTTCCCTGCTATGACCCGATTGTCATGGCCGTGGCCCAGGAAGTTGTCAAGTCAGCCTTTATAGATGCCGGTCGTCCCGAAGCCTATAAAGATGACATAGTACATTTCATAACCAATTCCCAGTTTGCTTATGTAGGCGCGGTTAACGGTATCATCATGCGTGACCTGCCGGCTACAAACGTTTATATGGGTAAATTCTTTGCCGAGTCGCTGATACTTGCCGAAACCGGCGCAGTTGCCGGCTCCATACAGATAGCGGGCACAGATGAAATCCCGCAGATTCCGTTTTTCTTTGTCGCCTGTGACTATACTTTAATTGGAGAAGAACTGTTTGCGGCATCGGCCTATCTCGGTCGCGAGCCGGAATTATTAGGCTCTCTTAAAGCTCAGGACTATGCCAAAGCCGTTTTGCTGGTCAGCGCCATTGTCGGTATCCTTTTGATAAATATTTTCCCTGAATATGGTGAAACGTTTAAAAGCTGGTTTGAGGTTATTGATTAGTACGGATAAATTATGAAAAGACAGTTACCACTCATACTCGTTTTTGTTTTTGGCACGCTGATGGTCATTCAGTATTTCGTACCACACGAAAATTCTGAAATTGTCAAAGGCTTTTTGCTCGACTGGATTGTCATTATTGGAATTTTTGCGCTGGCGCTTGGGCTCTGGTCATTAGTTCAAGTCTCTGTGGCTAAAATTAACAGCCGCAAAGAAAATTGGGAATATCCGCTGGTTACTCTGGCAAGTCTGGTAATGATGATGTTTTTTGGGTTTACTGCTATCACCGAGGGCGCTTCGCTCTGGAGCTATTTTCTGGCGATAACAGTTTTCCTGGTTGCTTTGTGGATGTTTCTGCAGGGCTTCATGGGCCAGACGGCTAATAGAAACATGAAGTTATTAAGCGGTCTCGGTCTTTTGATTGTTTTTTCACTGCTGGCAATTTTTGACAGCTCCTGGGAATTCAAATTCTATACTGCCGAAGGTCTGACCAACCAGATGTTTGTCCACTTTTTTGATTATATTATGATACCTCTTCAAGCTACCATGTTTGCTTTACTGGCCTTTTTTATCACCTCGGCATCTTACCGGGCCTTTCGGGCCAGAAACCTGCTGGCAACTTTGCTGCTGATTGCGGCTCTGATTGTCATGCTTAGATTCACACCCGGTCCCTGGGGAGAATATCTGGCCAAAACTTCGGCCTGGGTAATGAACGTGCCCAACCTGGCCGCCCAGAGGGCAATTGTAATCGGCATTGGCTTAGGGATTGTGGCCACAGCGCTCAAAGTTATTCTTGGTATAGAGCGCGGCTATATGGGTAAAGGATAATAGGGAAGATTATGAATTTTTTTAGTAAGCTAATGCAACTTGATCGCCGCTGGGTATATCTGCTATTGGTAATTGTTTGTCTGACAGCCTACTATTCAGATTTTAACGTGCCTATCATTGTTGAAAACGAGACCAAAGCAATTTATGATTTTATCGAAGAATTAGAGCCGGGTGAAATAATATTCGTGGCTGTTGACTACGACCCCTCCAGTCAGGCTGAACTGCATCCTATGACCTATGCTTTAGTGGAACACGCTTTCCGCAAAGATCTAAAAGTTATTTTCACGGCGCTATCGCAGAATGGCCCGGGTATGGTTGACCAGGCCTTGCGAGACCTTACCGACTCGCTCAGGCTCCCCAAAACTTATAACGGCATATTTTATGAGGGTAAAGAGATAGTCAACGGAGTTGATTATACATTTCTGGGATACAAGCCATATTATGCCATCGTCATAACGGCCATGGGTCAGGACTATCGCATTCTTTTCCCAAGTGATTACTATGGCACACCGCTGGATTCTATTCCGATGATGAAAAGGGTCCACAACTATGATGATATTGCGCTGCTCGTAGATATCTCCAGCGGATCTATTACCGATGCCTGGATTTCTTACGGTCAGGGGAAATTTGATTTTCCACTGGCGCTGGGACTGACCGGAGTTATGACGGCTCAGTATTATCCCTTCTTACAATCAAAGCAGATAATGGGCCTGATGGGCGGGCTGCTGGGAGCAGCTCAATATGAGCATCTGGCTGATAATCCCGGTCTGGCCAAAGACGGTATGCGGGTGCAGCTGCCGGCTCATCTTTTGATAATTTTGTTTATTATAATTGGTAACGTCGGCTATCTGGCAACTCGATATAGAGAACGGAAAATTTAAGAAATAAATTATGGAATTCACTACTTTTCTCTGGACAACATTTGCAGCCTTTCTGACTCTGGCTGTCTTTTCGTTTCTTTATAAAGACAACCCTATGTACATGTTTGCCGAGCATTTGTTCGTCGGGGTATCGGCCGGATACTTTGTAATAATTCTCTGGCATGGTGCGCTGGTTCCGAATCTTTTCAAAAAACTGGCCGACGGTGACTGGTGGTATATTATTCCTTTCATTTTGGGCGTGATGATGTTTGCCCGTTTTTTCAAAAAATCCTCATGGATATCACGCTGGCCGCTGGCCATGTATATAGGTATCTCTACCGGACTGGCTATCCCTCTGGAAATGGCCAACCGTGTAAACCGGCAGCTCTGGGCCATGATGGAGCCGATCAACTGGAGCAGTTTCTGGGGCGAAAGGTACTTAGATATTGGTTCAGGCTATTCTGAATTGCTTATTTTTGTCGGCACGATTGCAGCTTTAGTCTATTTCTTTTTCTCCAAAGCCCATACCGGAGCCTTTGGAGCGGTTGCAAAATTTGGTATCTGGACTCTGATGATAGGTTTTGGCGCTTCGTTTGGTTTTACAGTTATGGCCAGAATATCTTTGTTCATAGACCGTATTCAATACCTTGATATCAGATGGGGGCAGGCGGCTTTTGATGCTTCTGGTACTGCCAATGAAAATTACCACGCCGGATTTCAGGCTATGTTCTGGGCGGTCTGGTTAATCTTTTTAGTCTATGCTGTCTTTGAGTTCAAGAAATATCTGAACAGCAAAGACAAGCCGTCTCAGCCCGAAGGCACTCAAGCCTAAGTTAGCGCTCTTTTCTAAAAACAATAAATTTAATTAGTTTTTTTGTTGATTAGTTTAGCGTCAAAACTATCGTAATTGCGTATGACTAAATATGTGCTTAACGGCAAACAGATAGCGATAGGCAAAATTTACTCAAGCTTGCCGAACATAGCAGAAAATTGTAAAGTTATATCTTTCAAGGTATTAGTTTGAAAATCTTGAGGTTGAAAGTACCGCAAGAAATTAGGTGCTGTATATGCTTGGTGTTCAATTAGTTACGAAAGGAGGAAATTTGAAGCTACATAGTGTGTAGCTGCTCTTATAGTTACCACAATTAAATTTGAAATATTTCTAAAAATTACTTGACATATAGGAATAGATTTCCTACAGTCCCTGTTGGAGGAACGAATCAGCGCCTGTGGCTGATACAGAGAAAGAAGTGAAAGAGGGTAGCCAATCCTCAGGGAAAGCGAGGTAGGGAATGACTCGTAAAGATCAAACCGAACCGGTGGGAACGGTAGATAACCAGGAGTCCAGGAAGTCCCCCAAGATTGTAGTGTCTGGAAACCTCTCGAATGCTGAAGCGCGCCGGGAGTATCAACGTCGCTACTATCAAATGCACAAGGAAAAGGCGAAAGAATACCAGCGTCAATATAATTTGACGCACAAGAAAAAGGCGCGGATTGGCCGCGGTAAAGGCTCCGATGCCCCCCGCGAAGTGATCCGTACAACATTTAACACAACGGATTTGATGCATTCACCGGTTGAGAAAACACTGCGGATGCTTGAAAAGATAATCAGCGGCGAGCGCTTCTTTACGATGTAGCTTTAGAGTCTTACTGCTCTAGAAATAGGTGAAGGCGACTGTGAGAATTTAGCTCTCAGTCGCCTTTTAGTTTGCTCAAGCCGGATAATTTTGATAACTTCAAGCTTCGATAAAGTGCAAAAAAGCAACTGAGAGGAAAAAAATTATGCCTCAAGTGAGTGCAGACGCCAAAAAAAGAGGAAGGCCGTCAAAAACAGACTCAGCCTCGAAAACCAGCAATAAAACGCCCAAAAAGGGCACTGTCATAAAATTGAAATTGAAAAAAACAATGAAAGAGGTAAAAACAGTCTTGAAAATCGATAATCCTTCCAGCTACTACTATTTTTTCTCACCCGGCAAAGCCGATGGCAACGCCCAGATGCGGGATGAACTGGGCGGCAAAGGCGCTAATCTGGCCGAAATGGCCTTAGCCAAAATAGCTGTTCCTCCCGGATTCACCATTGCAACCAGTGCCTGCAAACTTTATTACGAAAATGACCTGACACTTCCGACAGAAATTGATGCCCTGCTTGAAAAATATGTAAGCATGATTGAAAAAGAGACCAAGAAAAAATTTGGCGACAGCACCAATCCGCTGCTCTTGTCAGTTCGCTCCGGTGCAAAATTCTCAATGCCGGGCATGATGGACACTATTTTGAACCTGGGCATGAATGATGACACCCTTGAAGGTATTGCCGGCAAGTCCGGCAACATGCGCTTTGCTTTAGATAACTACCGCCGCTTTATCCAGATGTTCGGAGATGTTGTCTTAGGTATAGAAAGAGACGCCTTTGAAGCAGTCATACAGAAGAAGAAAGTCGAAAGACGGGTAAAACATGACAGTTCTCTGCAGGTCAGTGACCTGGGCGATATCATAAAACGATACAAACAGATTGTAAAACGCAAGACCGGTGAACCATTCCCCGAAGACCCCTGGCAGCAGCTGCGTTTGGCGCGCGATGCCGTATTTCGCAGCTGGAATAATCCCCGTGCGATTTCATACCGCCGCTTAAATAACATTCCGCCTCTGCCCGGTACGGCCATCAATATTCAGGCGATGGTGTTCGGTAATATGGGCAAAAAGTCCTGTACCGGAGTAGGCTTCACCCGCAATCCCTCGACTGGCGAAAAAGAATTCTTCGGCGAGTTTCTGGTTAATGCTCAGGGCGAGGATATCGTGGCCGGGATTCGCACACCGGAAGATATTAAGAATCTAAAAAAAGTGATGCCCGCCGTTTATAAGCAGCTCAGTACAATTGCGAGCAGCCTTGAGAAGCACTACCGGGATATGCAGGATTTTGAATTCACCGTAGAAAACGAAAAGTTGTTTATGCTGCAGACCCGCTCAGGCAAACGCACTACCCAGGCAGCTATAAAAATTGCGGTCGATATGGTCAAAGAAAAATTGATTTCCAAAGAAGATGCTCTGATGCGTATTAAGCCGATGGATTTAGACCAGCTGCTCCATCCGACTATAGATCCCGAAGCCAAGTATGAAGTTATTACTGTCGGCCTGGCGGCTTCGCCGGGAGCGGTTTCCGGCAAAGTATATTTTACTTCAGAAGACATTACAGCTCTTGGCGCCAAGGTTAAAGGCATCTTAGTACGTGAAGAGACCAACCCTGATGATATAGAAGGCATGCATTCTGCCGTAGGTATTCTTACTTCTCGCGGCGGTATGACCTCGCACGCGGCAGTAGTAGCCCGTGGCATGGGCAAATGCTGTGTCTGCGGTGCCGAGGCGGTTCGTGTAAACGCTGCCAAGAAACGTTTTCAGGTAGGCAAGCTGACCATCAGAGAAGGCGAAATTATTACGCTGAACGGTTCGACCGGTGAAGTTATAACAGGTGAAGTAGCTACCGTAGAGCCGGAACTTTCTGCAGAATATACAGAGTTCATGAGCTGGGCCGACGAGGTACGCACACTTAAAGTTCGTACCAACGCCGATACTCCGGCCGATGCGGTTAAAGCCCTGAAATTTGGCGCTGAAGGTATTGGTCTTTGCCGGACCGAACATATGTTTTTTGCCGAGGCTCGCATTCCGATAGTGCAGCAGATGATAGTTGCGGAAACTGCCGAGGAACGTCAGGAGGCGCTGGATAAACTTCTGCCAATGCAAAAGAAAGATTTCAAAGCAATTTTTTCGGTAATGAACGGGCTGCCGGTCACAATAAGAACTCTGGACCCGCCGCTGCATGAATTTCTTCCTAAGAAAGAAACGATAGAATTAAAACTGGAAGAACTGGACAAAAAGTCAGACCGCTACGAAGAGGATTTTGAAGACTTAACCCGGCTGGTTCGCAGGATTGACGAACTTACCGAAATAAATCCGATGCTGGGCCATCGCGGCTGCCGGCTGGGTATCGTATTTCCGGAAATCACCGAGATGCAGGTCAGGGCTATTTTAGAAGCTGCCTGCGAACTTACCAAAGACAGAAAAAAAATCTTTCCTGAAATTATGGTGCCGCTGGTGGGGCATATCAACGAATTTAAACACCAAAAAGAAATAATAGACCGAATTGCCATCGAAGTAATAGCCAAATACAAAGTTCGCAATCTGGAATATCTGGTGGGAACTATGATTGAAATTCCCCGCGCCGCCCTGACAGCTGACGAAATTGCAACTGAGGCGCAGTTCTTTAGTTTTGGTACCAATGATTTAACTCAGATGGCCATGGGCTTCTCACGGGATGACGCCGGCAAGTTCCTGCAGTTCTATCTTGAAAATGGTATTTTAGAAACTGATCCGTTTGTTTCGATAGACGAGGCAGGCGTCGGTCAGCTTATTAAGATGGCTTTTGAAAAGGGAAGAGCCACCAATCCTGAACTCAAAATCGGTATCTGTGGTGAACATGGCGGTGACCCCAGCTCAATAGAGTTTTGTCACAAAATCGGTCTGGACTACGTTTCCTGTTCGCCCTACCGGATTCCGATAGCGCGACTTTCAGCGGCCCAGGCGACGCTTAAGTTCAACGGTTCTGGCGGCAAGAAAAAAGCTGTAAAAAAAGCAAAAAAGGGAAAGTGATCAAATAGCTTCTTTTTTTGTTAGGGGGCAGAAAAACTTGTGAAACACAACGTGGCTATAATTCCCTGCAATTTAAACAGAACTGTGCGGAGCAAATGAAACATCAGTTAGCAGGTATCTTTCGACCTTCTTCGGTGGCCGTCATTGGAGCTTCTACCCGCAAAGGAACGATAGGCAGAG
>JADFLZ010000084.1 GCA_022564135.1 Candidatus Zixiibacteriota bacterium | reverse complement strand
TAACCGGGCCGGCCCCAGTCATTCGATAGTATGCAGTGGGCAGTATAATATCAACAGTGGCATATCCTCGGTAATTTGCGGAGGATGGTACAATGAAACTACCGGAACCAGTTCATTTATTGGATCAGGTAGAAATAACAAGGCAATCGGCAGGCGCGCAGTTATTGGCGGTGGATATCGTAATGAGGCTACTGGACTCAATTCCACTATACCCGGTGGAGCCTCGAATAGCGCTAGAGGAGCCGCTTCTTTTGCTGCTGGTTTATCAGCCAAGGCAAATCATGATGGTTCTTTTGTGATCTCAGCACATTCTGGCACTTCAGCTAGTGATACTATTGGTTCCGGCGGTGACGATCAGATCGTATTGCGTGCCGATGGCGGGCTTTACCTGACTAATATTTCTGAAATTGCGCCCTATGATCCGGCCAATATCATAACCTCAAGAGGGGGAGCCTACTTAAGTGGCAATGGCACAACCTGGACCAACGCCTCAGATAAGAACCAAAAAGAGAATTTCACAGATATTGACTCTGAAGAATTGCTTGAAAAAATATCGGCGCTGCCTATATCACGCTGGAACTACAAAGATGAAGATGAGACAGTGACGCACATCGGCCCGGTGGCGCAGGATTTCTACGCCCTGTTCGGTGTCGGCGCCGACGACATATCAATTTCGACAATCGATCCGGCCGGGATCGCACTGGCAGCAATAAAGGCGCTGAACAAAGAGAACAAAGAGCTAAACGAACGCTTAGAAAAACTCGAAAAGATGATAGATGAATTGAGCAAGAAATAAAAATTAATTGTCCTGCTCTGCCTCTACTAAAGACAGAATATCGCGAAGTCCGAAAGGCTTGGAAATAACCGCTTTTAGCCCCGATAACTGGTTTTGCTTCTCTACCAGATCATGTCCCCAGCCGGTAATCAAAGCTACCTGAACATCGGGATAGTTCCCCTGAATCTCAGCAATCAGCTCATAGCCGGACATGCCCGGCATGGCCCAGTCTGTAATGACTAATTGATAAGTTTCTTTTTGCATGGCTTCCAGCGCCGCGTAAGCGCTATGACAGGCGGTAGTTTCAATGCCTTCAAGCGATAATATATCGCAAAGTACCCGGCAGATTTCTTTATCATCGTCAACTACTAAAACATTGGAAATCTGACTTTTATAATTGTCAGCAGCAGCGATTCTCTCATCGTCAATACTTTCCAATGGAAATGAGAGCGTAAACTTCGTTCCTTTTTCTTTACTGGAACTGAAATTTACCCTGCCGCCATGTCTTAAGACAATGCTCTGAACAACCGTCAGGCCCAAGCCGGCGCCAGCCTCCTGCTTTGACGAAAAGAAAGGTTCGTATATTTTATGTTTAAAAGCCGCCGGTATCCCCTGTCCTGAGTCAGCTACAATTACTTTACAACGTTCTCCTTCTACTCTCAAAATAATCAGAACCTCGCTCTCAACCGGCGCATGCTCGACTGCATTTTTAATAAGCTGAGATATGGCAGTTATTAAATCTCTTTTATCTGCCTGTACAAACAGCTGGCACTCCGGCAGGTCTGTTAAAAGCGTCAGATTTTTTTCACATGCCAGAGTTTTCCAGTCAGACTCATCGGTATCAACAGCTTCACTTACTAACTTTGACATTTCAAGAGAAGTTGCCGTTGCTTTTCCTGATTTCTCGGCAAACTTTTGAATTTGTCTTATAAGTGAGGCACCATGATAGAGTGATTTTTCTATACGGTTGTAATTTTCTTCAGATTCAGTATGGTTATCTTTTAAACGAAGCAGCTGCACGTTACCCAGCACTATCCCGATGCAATTGTTTAGTTCATGGGAGACTCCGATAATAGTGTCCGCCAAGAGAGGCAATAGTTCTCTCGGCGATTTGTCGGCAGGTATCAGGCTGTCGTTTTGAAGATTGGCACTGTCCATGTAATTGTTTATAGAGTCCCGCTTAGAGTTAATAGGCTGCTTCTTCAACCGGAAAGGCTTTTGAAGACAGCTTGTAAATTACCTGACACTGCCCGCTTACTTCTTCTTTATATACAAATTCGGCACCATCGTAACTGAACTCTAAAAAGTCATTGTCGCTTGTGACTGTATCAAATTTTACAAAAAGCTGTTGTGTCAGTTTTTCAAAATCAAGTTTGCCGATCATGTTTCGTGAGAACGATATTCTCAGCGCCGGCCTTCCGAAATATTCTGTCAGACTCACCAGAATTCTGCCGGAACAAATAGCTTCGTCCATCAAAATCAAAATTAGAGGCAAAATGTAATCGTAAATGTGCAGTACCGGAAGCGGCAGCGATATTCTGGCGTCAGACTGCGACTGTACAATCAGTTCCAGATTTTTTGATTCTTTGACAGCTGCCGAATATCCATATGTTAATGACGGCAGCACTTTTAAAAACTTATCAGCGCTTACAAACCTGCCGGTATCATTGGAGCTGAATATGCTCATTTCTCGAACTTTGTTGATTCCAGAAGCAAGAGTCAGGGCAGCCTGATTTATTCTGTCGGCAGAAGATAACAGATGCTCTGTGGTTACCGCCGAACCGCTGTTTCCCATTTCGTACTGCATTATCTGAACCTGCCCCAAAATTACCGAGAGGCACTCTACGAATTCATGAAAATAACCACCGGTTATTTTTTCCATTGTTCTGAGCCTGTTAACCGAGTCCATATCCTGGTCTGATTTAAGGTCATTGCTAATATACTTGGCGCCTTTGTTCTCTGAGAGCTGAAGCGATACGCTTATACCAAGATACGAGGCAATCATCAAAAATAGTTCTTCAAGCTCCAGAGCACGCTTGGTCTCCCCGTAATATTCAATCCGCATGATCGAGTCTACGCCGCCCCTGACGGGAACTTTCATAAAAACCCTGCAGACAACTTTATTTAAGTCTCTATTTTCAGTCCCGTCTCTGTCCTTGACCTGCATGACCAGAATTGATTTTTCACCGCTGATGATTGCAGAAAGGTCGTCGGTGATCTCGGTTACGGTTTTACGTGTTACCTCATGCTCGTTTTGAGAATTTTTTATACAAACGGCCGCGACATTATCTGATTCCAAAAGACATACTGATTCTATTCTTACTATTTCATCCAAAATTTTGAAAGCTTCGATAAGCGCCTGCTCATAGCCACCGCTCAGGTGCTGATGACGGGGCGATTCCCCGAACAACTTTGCCAGCTGGGTATAATTTGTCATTTTACTGCCGCTGCAAACGGCGAACAGCTGACTGATCTGTTTTATCTTTTCAATTTCATCAAATTTAGTTTCACCGGTGATGGCAATTGCCAGAATCTGCCGGCGGTCGGCATAGGTCGGTGCCTCAAAAAGGGCAACGAAATTTGGCGGTTTTTCCATGAATACAGGTTCTGACTCAACTATCTCAGCAGGAATAATTGCTCGGCCTGTCTGCAAGGCATTCGTCCAGCGGACGACGTGTTCACCGTGAAGAGTGAGAGCAAGCTTGTCGCTAAGAAGTAAATCCCCTTTTGACCAGCGCCTGTAAAGATTGTTGTTTTCAAGCCAGTACATGGCGGCGTGACTGCGAGCTGCCTGGTCGGTCATTAAGCCGAGAAGCTTGTTCACCAATTCTGAGTAGCTCTTTCGGAAATCGAAAAGTTCTGCAACAAACTGTTCTGATATCTGCATTACAGCTTTCTTATCAGGGATACTTGATTTAAGCAGTACCTGCTTCAACTTGTCCGTTGTCTGGCCGCTTAAACCCGAAGAAGTATGGCTGACAATAGCGACTATTGCCAGAACTTGATTTTCATGAACTACGGGATATAGTTCGTAAGCATCGACGACGATAATATCAGAATTATGAGCGGACTGTTGTTCAATTGCGATTAGAATATCGTCTGGCATAAAAAGCCAGGGATTCTCTGCCGCATCAGCAGACAACTCTCCAAAGATGTTGGGCAGTCCGGTTCTTAAAAACAGACGCGAGCTTCTGGGAAGTTCAATTACTGATAATTCTTCAGATAAGCTAACCGAGACCAGATCGTTATTTGTATCTGGCTCTTTGCTGCGAGTAATCAATTGCTGTCCCTGCTCTATTTAGATCAACCAACAGTTAATCGGTTAAGACCAAATTTATTTTACCGGCTGGCTCCACAGTTGCAGACAAAAGCCTGTCGTTCTTTACGGTTTCAAAAGAGTCCCCGCTTAATAAACTACCCTGCCGCAATCGACCCCGAGCAGTTACTTTATCAAGTTCTGCACGACTCTGATTGGAAGAAACTGATATTGACCGCTCCATATGCCTGGCTAAGAGTGCTGCAACCATTTCGCCAAATTGCATGGTCAGTTCATCAAAACGAGCAGCAGCTTCAGGCTGAAACCCCGCCAGACTTATTACTCCCGCCACCCGGCCGCCTGACTTAATAGGAATCAAAAGCGCACTTTTAGTAGTATCAGTGAAGCACTGAGAAAGTTCTGCTTCGTTTAATTCGTCGACAAAACCACAGTTTAAACTCTCACCTGTTTCAATTACGCTGCGATGACTGGGCATTAGCGAAAGAATCATATGCCCCTTTTCGGGAACTACTGTTTTCTGACTATCGCTGCTTAAAAGCACCCGTGAAGTCAGAAACGAATCATCTTTATCAATCATCGATATGCGCACCGAGTCGCAATGAGTGTATTCGTAGAGCAGCCTTGCCGCTTCCCTGAAGGCGTCTGCTGCCAATTCTTGATTAGCGGTCATATCGAGTGCGAAGCTGCAAATCGCCTTTTCCCGTTTGAGGACAAGCTGAGTAATCTGATCGCCGTAAATCGTGCTGAGCATAAATTCAAAAACCGGAGCTGCCGATATCAGCATTTGTAAATTTCCTCTGGTATATGCTCGTTTTCTCGTAGAACCGACAGTAACTATCCCCTGCATTCTCCCCTGAACAAAAATCGGAACTGCAATAATCGACTTTATGTCGGAGGCCGCCATCATTCTGGTACCGTAGCCCAGCGGTTTTGAAGTCAGGTCAGATTCCGTTACCGGAATAGACGTTCTGGAAATTCTGGTCAGATAGGTCTGTGTACTCTCAAAAATATTGACACCAGTCTCAATCAGCACAGTGGCCGTTGCCCCGACTGTAAGACGACAGCTTTCGGTGTTATTGTTAAACGAGACCAACGTCATTAAATCAAGCGGCATTATTTCAGAAAGTTGCTGGCATGTCTGAGAAATGATTTCGTTGGCATTTGTCAGATGGTTGACTCTGCTTAAGATTTGCCTGGTTTTTTTATCGCAGTTGCGGCTGAAGTCGCTGGTCAATATCAATGTTTGCTGCTCAAGATTGGTGACAATGCCGCTTTCTAAAATATCTATGATTTCAGGAGTTAACATTTCAGCTAACTTGCTCTGTTTGGACCACATAACAAAAAGTAGCGAACGGCCTGCTGTTATAGTAAACTTTAAAGCATATCCAAATTCTTCCTGTTCGCTAGAGTTTGACAGACCTAATTCTTCAAGCTTTGTCACTTGCTTTGACCGAATCTTTCTATGCCAGCTGCTCTTATCAAGATTTGCCTCTGGCAGCAGGTGCAGATTATCAAGACTTCCTGCCGATGCCACTAAACTCGAACGAGAGGTCTTATCGGAAATTGAGAGAACATCAACCTGTTCAAGCTCGAAACTTTTTACCAGCCAGTCTGCAATTTCTGTAAAAAACTTTTCAGTCGCAGAGCCAGCCAATAATATATTGGCCAGGGCCAGTACCTCTTTATCATGTTTATGCGCGGCATTAGTTTTTCTGATTTGCTTTTTTGAAACCGGCAGCCAGTACGACATCCCCGAACTCAGCAGGACAATTCCAGACAAAGCGACCAGCAACATCAGAGTTTCTGTCATCACCGCTGTCTCTGCAGATACAATCTCACTTGCGAAAAACGTGTTTTGCAAAACAGAAATAACTCCCCAAAATGATATTAGAGAGATCCCTGCAGAAATTTGATTATACCCTTTCGGGTTTTTAGCAACTATCCATTTTCTTGCTCTGGATAACATGACCAGCCCGGCCAGAAGTAATATCAACATCAGCTGGTCTAAACTTATTAACTGCATAAATCGAACCTGTGTTTCTAACTCGTTATAGTTTGTTTATTTATCGGCAATTCTATAGCCCTGTTGAGCCTGACGGCAACATGATATTTATCCTCAGAATATGGCCTGTTTCCCATACCATACCCGCTCGACATCTAACTCACAACTTTAGTATTCACCCCTAAACAACAACTGTTAATGGGGTTACCTCAAAGTATCTTTTTGGGCACCCCTCTTGCAATAACTTTGGCAAATGGAGCATATAAGAGCACTTATCCAGTTCGGAGGGAGAAAACGATGATTAATAAGAGCACCAAAGTAGCAGCAATAATCCTGATTATCTCAGCTTTTGCCTGGGGTTGTTCGGGGCATTTTGTCACGGCTTCAGATCCCGTAAGCTTTTCAAATAATGATGTAGTTCAATACTTTCCTTTAGATGAATCGTATCAATCAACATTTGAGCTGACAGAAGTAAACCGTTCCTCTGAAATTATAGTTTTTAAAGTTGGTAAAAAGATTCCGTTCCTTGAAGATTCTGCTGTTCAATGGATTTCCAGAATCGGAAATTCAGTTGATACCGGCTTTATCGTGGTTTCATCAAGCTCATTGACAATATATGAAAGCAGTAATTCAGCAGGCGAGAAAGTCCTGGATATCCCTCTCACAGTTGGTAAAAGCTGGTCCAGATTTTCATCTATCAGTGCCGGAACCGAAGACGATTTTACCATTATCATAACTGACAATAAACTCACCAATGATTCAGGCAATACCGGCGACAGCGGCGTAGCTAATAAGAGCTTCCCGACCGATGGATCGGCAGTCATGACCGTTGACAAATATGAATCGATTCAACTGAGCAACGGTGACTACTACAGCAATACTGTCAGGATTTCCAATGACGGCAGCGGCAGCACCAGAAATTACTACTGGTTTGCTCCCGGAGTTGGCCTGGTAAAGTATGTGATCGGCTCTTTGGATTCAAATGAGCCGACAGGTAATATTGAAGCCGAACTAATCAGCCACGGATTTTCATATTAGCCTGAGTAGTTCAGGCAAACAGGTTGGTAACAGTTACTCTCTGTCTGTTTTTGAAATGAAGTTTGGCAACTTTGCCTAAAGTTTTTTCTCCGTGTTTATCGATAAGTCTGCGGGCGGCCTCATCAACTATTGCTGAGGCCCCTTTTGGTACCGGCATACCATACTTTACTTCAAGCTTTTTCATCTCATCAACAAACGATGCTCTGGCTAAAATAGAAGCGGCGGCAACCGGCAGATGCCTCTCCCCTTTCACTTCCTGAATCAGCTCAATATTCTGATTTCTTTCGGACAGAGCTTTTTCGACAAGCTCGGACTTGCCAAATTTATCAATCAAAGCTCTGTCTGCCTGGTTCGACGAGGCTATTTCAGTTATGACATCGGCATGGCAGTCTGCCAGAAGTTTGTTGAGATTTTTTATTTTTTTGTAGCGAACATTGTACTCTTCGGGAGAAATTATCAAAATAAAATGAGGATAGAGCGCCCGCAGCTGGTCACTTATGCCAAGCAGTTTCTTTTCTGCAATTGCTTTCGAGTCGCGTACACCGAGCTCTGTCAGCCGCTCAAAATCCGACTCGCTGCATAAAAAACCGGCGACTACCAGCGGTCCGAGAAAATCCCCTTTACCTGCCTCGTCTACCCCAATAATTTTCCTGCCTGCGGCCATCGGCTATTTGGCCCGCTCCAGGTATTCTCCGGTACGGGTATCGACCTTGACCTTGTTTCCTTCTTTAACAAAAGAGGGAACTTTAACAACCAGTCCGGTTTCAAGTTTGGCTGGCTTGGTAATATTTGTAACCGTATCTCCTTTGGCGGAGGGCTCTGTCTCTATAACTTCTAAAA
>JADFLZ010000083.1 GCA_022564135.1 Candidatus Zixiibacteriota bacterium | reverse complement strand
TCGTGTTCTTTTTGCTACCGCTCGGCTTGCTCTTTCGTAAGTTTCTCGAACTCAATAGCTTCACTTTCTTCCTTTTCCTTTTTAACTAATAAAAAATTAAGGCTTTCAAGTGACTCTTTTTTAGCTTTAATTGCTATATCTGAATACTCATCGAAACAAATGCACTTTTCATTTTGTAAAGAATCAATAGCTTTTTTAACATCGACGCTTGTTAATAAAGATACCGATTCGGTGATATTTTGAATTGCTTCGATCCTCTCTCTAAGTTCAGATTTTCTATTTTCTTCGCGCTCCTTTTTGAGTTTATCAAGTTCTATATCTACTTTATCTCTAATTTCTTTATTTTGTATTTTAGAAATCTTATTGTAATTTTTATGTTTACCACATAGTTGGGTTTCTATTCTTACTCTTACATCCTTAATATCAAAAGCTCTTCCGGCTGCTGGCTCTTCTTTATCGGATCTTATAGAGACGAATCCGACCGGACTGATTACTGTGGCGCTAACCTGAATATCTGCAGAGGTAGAGAGTATTAGAGGCGACTCAGCATATGCAGAATTAATTCCGCTGTAGAAAAATCCGAATATTAAAATATAAAAATATAAACGTTTCATTTCTGCCACTAATGTACACTTGCAAGTACATCAACAACATACTCAGAAACGCAAATTTGTCAATGCAGACAGCGTTCCCCCTCAGTCTGTCCGTTCGGCTGTTAGTTACCGGTATAGGCAATCGTCAAAGTAACATTCGAGGCATAATCTCCGCCGCTCTGAGCAACAGTCGGTTGTACCGTACCACCTATCCAGACATACATTAGACCGCCGAGACCAAGTCTGAAAACTGAAGGCCCGTTAGGGTCTATTACTGCATTCGGTACTGTCTGGCTGCCGGAGCCGTCGCTTAAGGCAGCGTCGGTACTGTTAAAATTGATCGGCATGGTAGCGGCTGTCGAAGTATGGTCAAGTACGGTCGGCAGGGTAAGAGTCAAAGAGAGTTCTGCCAGGCTCGTTCCTGTAATTGACCATTCGCCAGCAAAGCCGGCTGAAGTTCTGGGAACAATTTTGCTTATTCCGGGGGTAACCGACCCAAAGACTAAGTTATTAGAACCCAGTATGCTTAAACTGGAGATTACCGTAGCTGTGGCCTGTATGATACCAATTTCCTGGCCTCTGGCGCTTGGAACCATAAATACCATGAGTAGGAGAATCACAGCTGCTTTTGCAATGATATTTTTCATTAGAATCTGCTCCTTTTGAGGGCGTTGCACTGTTTCCACTTAAGTCTTAGTGCAGTAGCTGTGCCAAACTGAAGGTTAGTTTTAAGGCGTTGTGTCGCAATCTTTTATAGGTGCAACTCTGGGGATTTGCGAAGGTACCATGAAACATCTCTATGGGAGAGAAACTATACTTTGTGGAACAGTATTCGTTTCAATTGAAAACGCAGGGAATAAAGCAGGAGGTATTATATAGCTGGCGGTTGTCACAAAGGGATCAGCTGCGGGTCGTCCTAACCTGCTAGTTAGTATGCCCGCCAAGACCAAAGTGACTAAGCTATGCTTAAATATGGCCGATATATAACTTTGTTATACTGGACCTACTGGTTTGAATAGACAACATTGACTAACATCGAGCTATCCGTAGTTTTTTTGCTAACACCTTGAAGGTCCCGGCTTTACTCAGGGCTAAACACCGCGCAGATAGCTCACAGAATACCTTAGGATGAAGTTTGCAGCTTGAGTCTGACAACAAAGCTAAGCCAATAATCCTGGTTGTAGAAGACGAAGCAATTATTGCTTCGGATATAAAGCGACGCTTGGAAAAGCTGGGCTATGAGGTACCATCTACCGTAGCTAACGGTCGTGACGCCATCCGCCTGGTAAAAGAAGAACTTCCCGATATCATCCTGATGGATATTCTGCTCCAGGGAGATATTGATGGTATTGAGACTGCTTCCCTGATAAAAAAAGAGTTTGACCTCCCCATAGTTTTCCTTTCTGCAAGTTCTGATACTGCCACTATTGACCGCGCCAGATCCACAGCTCCGGCTGCTTATTTGCTAAAACCATTCAAAAACATAGAAATTCAGACTACAATAGATATCGCCCTTCATCGCCATAAATTGGGAAAGGAACTAAGGGCTAATCGGACCTGGCTGCAAACTATTCTGTGGAGCATCGGAGATGCTGTTATCGCTTCGGATTGCCAGAATCAAGTCGACTTTATGAACCCCGCGGCAGAAATGCTATCCGGTTATAACGCTGATAATGCCATCGGCATGCCTATAACGGATGTTCTGAAGCTTGTAGACGAAAATACCGGCCGGCCCTTTGAGTACCCAACTCGCAAGCAAATGGAGGAACTTGAAAATTTCGAACTTACAAGAAATTTCAAGCTGATTAATAACTCGGGAAATGAAATCCCGATTGAAATTACAATTGATTCTATGAAAGACACGGAAGACAGACCAATCGGCTGCGTGTCTGTTTTCCGTGCCATTTCTGCGCTGAGAAACGCAGAGAGGTCGATTTTGCGGCAAGAGCGTGATCTAAAAAACGTGGCTGAAGGTGAGCGCTCAAAACTTCAAACCATTGTAGGTCACTTTCCGGATTTTATCGGTATAGCAACCTTAGATGGTCAAGCTCTGTATGTTAATCCGGCCGGTTGTAGCCTCATAAATATAGATCCCGCGATAGAAATTTCAACGCTGCGCATAGCAGACTTTCATACTTCAGATCAACTGAAAATATTTGAAGAAACTGTATTTCCTGCCGTTTTCAAAAACGGTATCTGGAGAGGTAGGTTAGAACTCAAAGACTTCAAGACCGGCGAACCTATACTTTGCGAGGCGAGCGTTTTTATGACTAAGGACAATATTACTGGTAAACCAGTTTATCTTAGCACAATAATGAGAGACATTCGCCACGAGGTTGAAGAAAAACGGAAAAAAGAAGAACTCCAGAGCCAGCTGGAAAAAGCTGAACGGATGAAATCTCTCGGTCTCTTAGCAGGCGGTGTTGCCCACGACCTGAACAACGTGTTGGGGCCATTGGTAGGTTATCCTGAACTGATTATGAGAAAGCTTCCTAAAGACAGCCCGGTCAGAAAACAGCTCAAGCGAATTGAAAGAGCCGCCCGCGACGCAGCCAGCGTAGTGCAGGATCTTTTGACAATGGCCAGGCGCGGAAGATACGAACTTGTTGCCATGGATTCCAACGAAATGATAAGAGAATATCTTGACTCGCCCGGATTTGAAGATTTAGCCCGACGACATCCTAAGATCAAAATCAATACAGAATTTGACCCGGATATCTCACCAATCAGAGGTTCATCTCCGCATCTTTCCAAAGTAATAATGAACCTGATTATAAACGCTATGGATGCTATGGGGGAGGAGGGAGAACTGACGATTAAAACATTCACCCTCCAAACCGACGGAATGCAGATGGGTAACAAGACTATTGCGGCAGGCAAATATGTTGTCATGAGCGTCAAAGACACAGGCTGCGGCATACGCCCCGAAGATATGAGTAAAATTTTCGAACCATATTTTTCAAACAAAGAAATGCAGGGGCGCAGCGGCAGCGGCTTGGGCTTGTCAGTAGTTTACGCCATTGTAAAAGATCATCAAGGTTACTATGATATCCAGTCAGAACTGGGCCAGGGAACTGAGTTTAAACTTTTCTTCCCGGCAACCAGCCAAACCGTGCCGGAGCTGCCATCCGAGACCGACATAGTTGGGGGCTCAGAAACTATACTGGTAGTAGATGACGTCGAAGGTCAGCGCCTTCTTCTGGCTGACAGTCTGTCTGCTCTGGGTTATGAAGTTATTACTGCCAAAGACGGCCGGGACGCCATAAACTATGTTCGCTCTCAGCCGGTCGATTTAGTACTTCTTGATATGATTCTGGAGCACGAACTGGACGGCCTGGACTCCTATCGAGCCATGTTGGAGCACCAGCCGATGCAAAAAGCAATTATTATCAGCGGATTCTCTGCTAATGAAAGAGTCGAACAAGCACTCAAGCTCGGTGTTGGCAAGTATATCAAAAAACCGTTGGATCTGGCAACCTTGGCCGCAGTAGTAAGAGAAGAACTGGACAAGACAATTACAATAGTTACCAAAGCAAATAAAGTAGTGCCAGCCAAGTCTCCCCTATCTTAGCATTTCACACAATTCAACTTTCCGTAGAGCAGCGAATCTTTTTTTGTTGCTGTCTTCAATGATTCCTCACATAACTTCCTTACAGGTCAGCTGCTATTTTTTATAAAGTTTTAGCAGCAACTCACTTTTGGAAAGAGACGACAATTCATATGAGCGAAAATGAAAGAGACGATCTCAAAGAACGTATAGCACGGCTTGAAGTGCTGGTCACTGATCTCACTTCTAAGATAAATCAAGTCCTGTCAGCCAAGCAGTCTGTTCAAGGCAGCCAAAGACCTTTCGAACCTGAGGCAACTCCCAGGGGTGCAGTCGTAGAACCAGAACCTGTCACTGGGCAGCCTCAGACACAAAAATTAATTCCCCCTCCTCCGCCTCCCAGTCCTTCTCCTGCTGCCGGAAAGGCGCCTGTTACAGAATCCTCTTTTGAATTGCCCGAGCGAATGAAAAGCAGCGAGTATTGGTTAAACAAGATCGGAATTGGTCTTTTGCTTTTTGGTGCCGTATTTCTGTTCAAATATTCAGTTGAACAAGGCTGGCTTACACCAATATTCAGAGTCATTACTGGATTGGTAATCGGCAGTGTATTATGTGCCTTCGGCCTGCGATTATACAGCCAGCGCCAACATTTTAGCCGGGTTTTGCTGGGCGGGGCCATTGGCATTTTTTACATAACCGGTTATGCGGCATTTCAATTATTTTATCTGATATCCTATCCGATGGCGTTTACGTTTTACGTCATTGTAACCGGGTTATCGTTTCTTTTGTCTCTCAAAGAAAACGATTTCATCTTTTCTCTTATCGCAATGATAGGCGGAATAGGTACGCCATTCTTACTTTACACCGGTGAAAGTTCTATTCCGGGACTTATGCTTTATTTATGTATACTGTTAAGCGGCGCCTCGGTAATTTACTATTTCAAGGGCTGGTGGTCATTTTTCTGGACAACCTGTATTGGTGGCTGGATAGTTATCTGGATTGCCTTGTTCGGCGAATCCGGCATTTCGCTGGCTCCACTGCTGGACAAAGTATCGATTCAGACGGCACTGTTTCTGGCTTTGCCATTTTTCTGGATAGTGCCGCTAGCCAGAGAAGTCACAATCGCCAAGAAGTCGTCGCTGATGGAATCATCGATTTCTGAATCGACTGAAAAGTCCGGCTACGAAGTTGACATAAATCTTACTGAAAAGAATCTCAACCTATTGGTAATCATAATTCCGTTCTTTTCATTTTTTCTTTCTACGGTTTTGTGGAATTGGAGTGATTTTATATGGGGGACTGTCAGCCTGGCCACAGCTCTGGCGATAGCGGCAATCGGCTGGCTGCTGAATCAGAAAACTGAATTTAAGTCTCTGGCATACACTCACGTCGTTGTCGGATTGGTTTTCTTAACTGTGGCACTTTACTATTTCCTTGATGGTAACGCGCTCCTGGTAGCAATTACACTCGAAGTGGTTGCCATTCATCTGGTAAGAATTAAAGTCGGGAACAGAACCCTGGCGCCGATCGCGCATTCTTTGTTTGGTCTTGTATCGGCCTGGATTTTGCTCAGATTATTCGACAGTCAAAGCGGCAACCCGATTATAAATGCCAAGACGTTATCTGATATGGTCGTTCCGGCAAGCGCCCTGGCATTATCATATTTTTTCAAGAGAATTAAAGAAAAGCACCTCTATCTGTTTATTGGATACGCGCTTTTGGCTGGTATCTTTTGGCGAGAGCTCGACGGTAACGATCTGTTTTTGACCCTGACACTCCAGGCCGCGTCGTTATTTTACATTGCCTGTCGAGTGAAAGACCGCAATCTGTTTAACGGTGCACATGTTTTCAATACAGCTATGTTCTTCTGGATGTTGACTCGCCTTTTTGACCCCGCCTCAGGAACTACTGTTTTCAACTACACGGCTGTGACTGATATCTTGTTCATTGCTTATGGTGCGGTAGTGTCGTTTTTCCTGATAGAGAGGGAAGATAAAATCGCCTACTTAATGGCCGCACATGTAACTCTGCTCTTATGGCTTTTGCGCGAAATGTCGCCGCTAACGAACGGTCAGGGATTGGTATCAATCAGCTGGGGTATATACATAGTTGTGTTGTTCGTAATAGGACTGCGCAAAAACGTCAATGTTGTCACCAAAACCGCCATGGCCACGCTATTAGTTTTGATAGCAAAACTGTTTTTGGTGGATCTGGCCAACCTCGAAACATTGTGGCGGATTCTTCTGTTTCTTGGTTTTGGCGGAGTACTGCTTTTACTTAGCTACTTTTTTAAAGCCTTATGGAAAAAAGATAATTGAGCTTCTCGATTTCCGAATCACTAAACCAGTTTCTTTAGAATTGCAATCTGTGCCGAATGATAAATATTATGATGAATGATACTGTCGAGCATAGAACAGTTTGGCATAGTACTTCCGGCTGCGTTTTTACTCAGATCAGATAATGCTATCGAAGCGATAACATCTTCAAGTTTTTTGTGCTGGTCTTTTAGGTCAATTATTGTCTGCTGCCAGGCTGCATCGCTGAATTCTGTTACTTTTGACCAGTCCTGTTCATCCGACACCTTGAATTCTTTGCCCAGGCACCTGATACGAACCGCCTCAATCCAGGTCGTAGTATGAAGTACGATTTCCCAGATAGAGTGTGCATTCTTTATCGGATGCTTTGAGGCCTGCTCTGCTGTTACGCCATCAAGTATTTCAAGATAAGCGAGTCCATGCCAGGCTTCTTTGTAGAAAGACCTTTTTAGCTGCTCTAAAATTCTGTCAGTTTCTGTCATAATGGAATAATAAGTAATCTGATGGTTTCAAAAGCAAGCGCTGCCGGTGGGGGAATGTTTTTTTATAAAGTTCTTATGAAAAGTTTTAAAAACATAGTCGGCATTGTCTTACAGCAATTGATGCCCACAGTAGCGATTGAAGTCCGGCTATAAAATTGATATTACTAATAAATTATTGCGACAGAGATTGATAACTGTTTTGATATTTTGCCAAAGCGGCATCTTGCTATTTTATTAAGCGGCTCATATATTTTGACCCTAACGCGACAGTTATTTTTGGGAAGGATTCGATAGCACAACTAGTGACAGAGCAGGATATACAGGTAAGATTAGTTGAAGACTCAGAAATGCAGGCCTGCAATCTGTTCCATAATAAGCTCTATAAGAAATCCCGCTCGTTTGAACAATGGCAGTGGGAGTTCAAATCCAACCTTTACAATTCAAGCTCTGTTCCTTTCGCGGTTGCTGTAAATCAGGGACAGATTGTCGGTACTCAGGCGCTCATTCCTATCCGGATGATTGATAGAACAGGCGTTTACTGGACAGCAAAATCAGAGGAAACCTTAGTCGACCCGCAGTTTCGCGGTAACAAACTGTTTGAGCGAATGTATACGGTCTTATTTAACTATGCCAAAGAGCACAACTATGTTAATATCTGGGGCTTCACACCGGCCGCAAAAGCCTTCACCAGGCTAAACTTTAGCATTCCTGCCCGAACAGAACAATTGTTCGTTCCCTTTTCACAAAAAGCAATTTCCATGCTGTTGGCCAAAGAGCCTTTTGGCAGGCAGTCGATGCTCAAGAGATCACTTAGAAATATAGTTGCACATGCCGGCGGAAGAATCGCACAGTCTGTTGCTGCATTTAAAATATCAATGCAAAAAAGAGTAAAACCGACCGGTCTTAGGTTGGAAAACATTGGCGACCCTACTGATGAAACCGCCGAAGTATGCCGGCGTTTCATTGACAGATGGGGCGGCAGAACTATCTATCGCGATTCAAATTATTTCAAATGGCGCTTTTTT
>JADFLZ010000082.1 GCA_022564135.1 Candidatus Zixiibacteriota bacterium | reverse complement strand
ACCTGGTTGATGCTGTTGACCCCGTGGTTGATTTCTCTTTATATGATAATGACTTAGACGGCTATGTTGACGTAGTGCTGGTTATTCACAGCGGAACTGGCGCCGAATTTTCCGGCAACAATGACGACATCTGGTCGCATAAGTGGAGCATTACTCCCCGGGCCAAAGATGGTGTCTGGATTTCAAGTTATACTATCCAGCCTGAATTCTGGATTGCTCCCGGTGACATGACTATTGGTGTTTATGCCCACGAATTGGGTCATGTACTCGGCCTGCCTGACCTTTATGATACTGATTACAGCTCTAACGGAATCGGCAACTGGGCTCTGATGTCATTGGGCAGCTGGAACGGTCCGTCTCCCGGTGGCGGCTCACCGGCTCATCCCTGTGCCTGGTCAAGAATTCAGATGGGTTTTGCAACAGCCACCAATGTGACATCTAATACAAACGGCGTGGCTATTAACAACGTCAATGAAAACGGAACCATTTACAGACTGTGGACGTCGGGAAATATCGGTAATGAATATTTTCTGGTAGAAAACAGACAAAAAATCGGCTATGATTCATACATTCAAAAGTCGGGATTAATGATCTGGCATATTGATGAAGGCAAGTCAGATAATACTCAAGAATGGTATCCCGGTCAGACGAACGCAAATCACTTCAAAGTTGCGCTGGAGCAGGCTGACGGCCTCTTCGAAATGGACCAAAATATTGACAACGGCGACGGCTGGGATGTTTTCCCCGGAAATGGCAATGTAACCTCTTTTAATGCCGTATCGTCGCCGAATTCTGATTCTTATACTGACGGTACTTCTTTTATTGCACTTGAGAACATTCAAGCGGTCGGAAACGTTATCAACGCCGATTTGATAGTAGGCTTTGCAGCTGGTATAGACGACGATCCGAACGGCAACTTGCCAAGCTCAATAGCGCTTGAGCAAAACTATCCCAATCCCTTTAATCCGAGCACAACCATCGACTTTGAGCTCACATACAGCTCCGATGTAAAGCTTGAAATTTACAACGTCATCGGTGAACTCACCGGTACTTTGATAAACGGACCGCTTAGCGCCGGCAACTATTCAGTTGAATGGAACGGTACAAATAACAAAGGCGATAATGTTGCCAGTGGTATTTATTTCTATCGTCTGACTTCAGACGGTGAATCCAAATCAATGAAAATGTTACTGCTCAAATAACAGCATCAATTACGATTAAATCAAGACGCTAAGAATGCTCACCACAGCTCCAAAGCTAAGGCTGATCGGGATAGCGGGACTTGTCGTTGGTAGTCCCTCGCTTCGAAGCAGACTTTCTCTGATCCTTTTTGAAATGGGTATGGCAAGTCTTACACCTTTTGGGATCCTCGGAGTAACCTCGTTCTGCGAAGTATTCCTGAGCCGCTACAGTAAAAACAAATTCCTGATTACATGCTGTGCAGATTAGTATCCGCGGTTCAAATCCACTTTCCATCTTTCCCCCTCCAAGGCAGCGTCATCCGCTTCCATGCCATCAGACGCCGGCGCTGGATTGAAATGGTTAACTTGGATTATCTGATAAGGATAACCTAAATTATAGTCAACTAAAAAACTTCTTAATGCTTCAGTATGGATTGCACAGTGGCAGCGAACCACCGCGGAAAATATAGTCTACGATTTTAGTCAAGTCAAGAATATTCGTGGAATTGTCGCAGTTGAAATCGCCAGCTTCTTTGATGGGTATCGGCTCTCCCCCGTTTCTGAAAATAAAATCGACAAGGTAGGTTAAGTCCAGAATTGATATAGAGCCGTCAAAATTTGCGTCACCTCTGTACAGCACGGTCGTTACTTCAAGTGTTTCTTCATTCGATACTGTTGTGTCGCTAATTGACTGAGCTTTAAAATGCAACTGAGAAGAATTTGCAAGAGGCGTGCCCTGAGATGGATGAACGTTCACTGAGAAGATAGTGTCTGAGTTAAGACTTATTGCTCGCACTATTGAATCAGCAGCTATCCAGCCGGAATCGTCCCAATAAGAAATCTGATAAAGATCATCAAAGGCTGTTGGATTGAAAACTTGAAACAGATAGGGTTTATCATCGCCGGAATATATCACAGTATCAGGAGTAACTATTGATATTGTGACGGCTCGCTGAATTGTAATATCGGCCGAGTATTTGAATGTCGTCGCCGGTGAAAACTCCGAGATGTTTATGCCTATCAGAGCTACCGCATAATAATTTTCAAATTCGTAAACGATAGTGCTGGCTGTTTGCGCGACAGCATCAACCTCAAGCTTTTCAATAACATGATCGTTTACAGAAATCGACTTTACAATATAAGCGGCCCAGTCCCGGGAGTTGCTGCCGTCAAATTCTATTGTCAACCTGCCGACATTTCCGTTTGGGAAAAACTGAACATAGCCAGAGCCGTATCCTTCAGGATTGTTCACAACGTTCTGGTTGGGAACGGGGTAAAACGAATGTGTGTTACTGATGTTGATCAGGGGATATTCTCCCCCTTCCTGATGGTGCAGATTGTCATTACGAACTGCGGTAATGTAGTTCCAGGTAACGAAGTCGGCAAAGGCGGAATCCTGAGTCCAGCCGTAGCGGCTCAAAAGCGTATCTGAGAGGGTGTTAAAAATCCCCGCAAATCTGGCTCCTTCCCAGATTGCTGTCATCAGCGAAGTGTCAAATTTTTGGGCCAGGTACAGTCCCCAGATAAAGCATGAATAGAAATGGCTGGAGTTTTGCATCAAAGATATTTCCGGAGCCGTCATAAAACTCGGTAAATAATTATAATTGTCATCGGTTAAATCAAAAACGATATCTTCCATATAGGTGGCATCGAATTCCATAAACCAGGTGGGCTCGCTGATATCGTAGGCAAACTGGACCGCATGATGATACTCATGAGCGGCGGTCGCTTTGGCCGCTCCAGCAACCTGACCTTCGGGATCATTATTCGCCGGAAAACCAATAAAATCATTGTTCAGAACTATATAGCTGTAACGATCGTTCCATGATTCGCCGCCATCCCCTTCGGGCACTGCGTAACCATAAAATCCGGTGTTTTCAAAATATATGTCGTACCTGCTGTCACCTCCCAGGGAACCGTCTGAGGGGGCTGCCAGATATCCCAGTAGAGAGTGCTTTGTATAAGATGAATCACAATAGGCGGCGCATCTTTCTACATAATCGGGTATGCCGTCGCTATCCGTGTCCTCGGCTGATACTGCATTTGTTCCGCTGGTGTCATAATGTAATTTGAAAATCCCTGAGGGAGAATCATAGCTGAAAGAGGCTGTTGGCCTAGCCAAAGCAGCGTTCAGCGCCTGCTGAGTTGACGCTTTTAGTTCATCCCAGATTATTTTAATTTCTACCAGTTTCATGGTGGCTCCCCGGAGTTCACCGGGAAATAATTGCCTGTCAATCTGATATTTTGCAGGGAGATTACCGGGAGAGCGAATAGCCATAACTTCAAGCAGAACTTTATCGTCTAATGAAATCAGGCCAAGGCTGTAATCAGCAGAAATTTCTGTTAAGGCAGCCACCGACTGACTGCGGCTGGTAGCTGAAAACGAATTTATCCCAAAGGCCAAAACCGCCGCCAGAACCAAAGCCAGAAAGTAAATCCTTGGTATCAACTGTTTCAGTGCCAATTTCATAGGTTCAAATTTCAACTTTACACTTTTGTTATAGTCGTAACACTCACAGCTATTAATCGGCGGTAATGGACATGTAATTTGGCATCAGAACAGATCAAAAGATATTAAACAAGCCGCATCTATTCTCAAGCTATACCTAACCACATACAATCTATTGAATTTCAACGACTTGTCAAGAATAAACTGTGATTGTTGAGGCTGAAAAACTGTCCGGTGCCGATAGAAATCTCCAGCTTGTTGGCTTCAGAATAAGCTAAATCTGCCCTGAAAAAACGGCTTCTTGAAGATCTATCAAGTGCAAAGCGCAGGCCTACGCCTCCGCTGAAGTAAAAGTCTTTTGTGGTCAAAAGTTCGTCTGGTTTCCAGGCCCGGCCTGCATCTACAAATACGGCAAAGCCCAAAACAGCAGTAAATATTCTGATTTCCGGATGGAGTCTCCCTTCCAGGTTAAAAATGGCCAGCCTGTCCCCTGTTTTGAATTCCGAAGGATAGCCCCTTAAGCCAGACCTGCCGCCCAAAATCAAATTTTCTGTTCTTTCAGGTCTCCAGTCGCTTATGTAATCTGCATTCAGGGCAACAGTCAGAAACTCAGGTCCCCGGTGGTAGTAGTTTACGCCAACTATATTAAGTCGCTGAAGATCTCTGCTTCCTTTGAATTTATTAACCCTGGTATAAGAAAAGTAGAATAGTTCGTTGGCTATATTAAATCCGAAAGAATAATTGAAAAGTGCCCGGTCATAAACGTGGTCATTAAAATTTGGATTAAAGGCCCTACCGTAACCAATAGCAGCAGTATGCCCCAGAGTGAAATCTTCGGTATAGCCAAATCCATCAATTTTTCTGAAAGTTTTGAAGTCCAGCAGAGATCCTCTGAGGCTTAAGTCTACTTGATGATAAAGGGAATCCTGTGGAAACGATTCATTAACAAAATCAATATCAGCCGGCGCACCGCTGAAGTACTCTTTGTCGTTGGTTCTTTCAAAAGTGTAAGTGTAATTTAGTCCTGTAATTACTTTCTTTTTTCTGGGGCCAAACCTGTAACGCATAAAACCGAGCAGGAAATCGTCGGCCGTATTCGATCTTCCAATCATGAGATTATCATTAAACACTTCATTTCTGTTTTTACCTTTGGCAGCGA
This sequence comes from Candidatus Zixiibacteriota bacterium, assembly GCA_022564135.1. GTDB lineage: Bacteria > Zixibacteria > MSB-5A5 > GN15 > FEB-12 > JACZWU01. The sequence continues at coordinate 3,167 of JADFLZ010000082.1, read as the reverse complement.
CAATACCAAACGAAAAAGCCTGCTCTAAATTATAAAAAGGATGGCTCAGCGAGGCTGCCTGGTTCGACGAAAACGGATTATTGCTGTAATTTATGGTTATTCTGAAAGGCTGCCCTGCGAATCGTATATCTTTGAACGACGACTCAATGTAATTGTCATCCTTTTCCTGAATTACATAATCAAAGGAAAACGACTGGTTCAGTCCCAGAAAGTTCTTTTCCAAAAAACCAATTTCGTAAGAATATTCGTTGCCTTCCCGGCTGATACCAAGTCCCCCTGAAAAACTCCATTCATCAATTGTTACCAGACGCATCAGCAGGTTGCCTGAGTCTAATTCTTCTATCTCTATCCAGGCATCATAGATTACATAACGATTTCTCAGGTTGCGTGTAATTTCTTCAGCCAGTTCGGATTCAAAGACATCCCCTTTTTTTAATAGTAATTCCCTGGCTATAACAAGCTTTCTGGTCCGGATGTGCAGCTTATTAGCGGTCTTAAATATAAAATTATTATAAGGCTCGATTCGGGTGTCAAATATTTCCCGATTATCTATTTCAACACTATCTATTACGCCCCCATTATATTTCTCAAGTTCGGTAATCCTCAGCTGATAGAGCTCTGTCTCAGATAGTGCCAAAACTGCCGATTCCGCTCTAATCTCCGGAGCCGGTATCAAAAACAAAGCCAGAACTGCTATTTTTATTGAGTATGAAATGAATTGCATCTTCTGATATAAAACCATTCTACAACTTGGAAAAAGTCGGAAGAGCATACCTAAAAAATTTAACGTTTACTATTTACGGCCGATAATAAACAAGACATAGGATATTTCAACAATAAAGAGAGGCTATGGCAAAGAAAAAGATTGGTGACCTCCTGGTCGAACGCGGTTTTCTGACCAAAGCGCAGCTACAGGAAGGTCTCAAAGTACAATCCTCTACCGGCAGACGCTTGGGTGAAATTTTAACTGAGCTCGGCTTTATTACTGAAGAGCAGCTGCTGGAGACAATTTCCGAGAGGCTGCTGATTCCCCGGGTCTCTTTAAAGTCGATGGTCATCGACCCTGCTACCGTACATAAAGTAAGCGTAGATTTGGCCAGAAGATATTCTCTCATTCCTATTTTTCATATTGGCAAAACTCTTACCATCGCCATGGCCGATCCGCTCAATATTCTGGCTATCGACGAAATAAAATATCGCACCGGCTTAAATATAAAACGGGCAGTTGCCTTTGAATCAGAAATCCGGGAGGCTATCGACCTGCATTACTCGGTGGCGGATTCACTCAGCCAAATTATCGGTAAGCATACTGAAGAACAAGCTATTGCAGGCATAGACGAAACTATTACCGGTGACGCTGAACAGTCAGGAGCTATTGCAAAACTAGTGCATCTGATGATTACCAAAGCAGTCAAAGAAAAAGCCTCTGATATTCATATAGAACCCGGAGAAACACGAACCAGAATTCGCTACCGCTCCAGCGGCGTTATGCGCGAAGAAGCCGCTCCTCCAAAATCGATGCAGAACGAACTGGTCTCAAGAATTAAAATTGCTGCCAATCTTGACGTTTCAGAAAAAAGATTGCCGCAGGACGGCAGATTCATGTTGAATGTTGAAGGCACCAATATCGACTTACGCGTCTCGACTTTGCCGACCATTCATGGAGAAAAAGTAGTAATAAGAATTTTAGATTCCCGAAATCTGATTGTCGATTTTAAAGATCTCGGATTTAGCTCCAAAATCAAAGACAGGTGGCTGGATATTATTCATCAGCCTGAAGGACTGATACTTCTTTCAGGTCCGACTTCAAGCGGAAAAACAACAACGATGTATGCCACCCTGCACGAAATTAATACGATTGAAAAAAACATAATCACAGTTGAAGACCCGGTAGAATATTCTTTGCCGCTTATAAATCAGGTTCAGATAAATGAAAAAGCCGGACTTTCTTTTCCATCCACGCTGCGCTCAATTTTGAGACAAAACCCGGACATAATAATGATCGGTGAAATCCGCGATCTGGAGACGGCGCAGATTACCGTTCGCTCGGCTCTAACCGGACATTTAGTCTTTTCTACTATTCATACCAATGACGCTCCCTCGGCAATTGCGCGCCTTATTGATATGGGCATTGAAAGCTATCTGGTAGCTACTGCCCTGAAAGGAGTACTGGCACAGCGCTTAGTCAGAACAAACTGTCCCGACTGTCTGGAGTCTTACCGTCCTTCCGAAGCTATTCTCCATCGGGCAGGATTAACCGATATCTCAAAAAAGCTGGAATTTAAACGCGGCAGCGGCTGCCCCAAATGTAAAGATACTGGTTACAAAGGGCAGGTAGGCATCTACGAATTCATAGAAATCACGCCGTTCATTTCAGAACTGATTATTAAAGGGGTTTCTGTAAACCGTCTGCGCGAAGAATCACGCAAGCATGGTTTCCTGCCTCTTTTTGAAATGGGCATGGAAAAGATTAGCGAAGGTAAGATCAACCTTGAAGAATTAATCTCTGAAACTTCGAATATAGAAGATCTCTCAGCTACCGCAAAAAACGATTCCGTAGAGACCCAGCATGCCGGAACACTTTAAATACCGGGCTGTCGGAATCGACGGCAAAATAGAAACAGGCACTATGAGCGCGGAAAGCAGCGCCCAGGTACTTGATTATCTGTCCGAGCAGGATCTAACCCCGGTTAAAGTAACTCATTTGCCAAAAAAAAAGACTTTTTCTTTCTTTAGTTTTTTTGAAAAAATTGACTACGATACTCTGATTCTCTTTACCAACAGTCTTAACACCATGATCCATGCCGGTATTCCGCTGCTTCGGGCGCTGCGGCTGATAAGAGTTGGACCGCGTAACGGAAAGTTTAACAAGGCCATTCACCAGATTAGATTTAGTTTGCAGTCAGGAAAATCTCTGTCAGAATCTATGTCTGAGTTCGAACCTATCTTTGGTAAAGTTTATATCTCCTGCGTCGCAGCTGGCGAAGAATCCGGAAAGCTTGAAGAAATTCTGGAAGAACTTGCCCGCATGCTCGAAGAAGAGATGGAATTAACCCGTCAGCTAAAAGCCGGCATCCGCTATCCTCTGATGGTTGTCGGAGCAATTGGTATTGCTTTCATAGTGCTGATGGGCTTTGTAATTTCAAATTTTTTATCTTTCTATAATT
>JADFLZ010000081.1 GCA_022564135.1 Candidatus Zixiibacteriota bacterium | reverse complement strand
GTCTTTGAATTTTCTGGGCTACATGCTGGCAGACAATGACAATAAACTTGAATACGCCAAAGAGCTCATAGAAAAGGCACTGGAGCTATCTCCTGAAAACGCTGCTTATATAGACAGCTATGGCTGGGTCATGTTCAGGCTCGGCAAATATAACGATGCCGTAGAGTATCTTTCCAAAGCGGTCTCTCTTCAGAGTGACCCGGTTATATATGACCATCTTGGCGATGCCTATAATGCCAGCGGTAATTCTGGCGACGCTCGTATTTGGTGGCAGAAGGCGCTTGAGCTGGAACCCGATAATGACATAATCAGAGAGAAACTCAACGAGTGAAGGCTGAGCTGCCCTCCAGATTTTGGAAAGTTTTTTTATCACTTTCAATATTATTGTCTCTGGTAATTGGCTGCGCTGAAGTTTCAGCGCCTCCGGGTGGTGAGGTTGACCGCCAGGCGCCGCGCGTCATCAAAACTTATCCGGTGACTGGCTCAACCGGTGTAGCTCCATCGAATGAAATTATATTTTGGTTTTCAGAAGGAGTTACTCCTCCAAGAGCAGAAAAGGCGATGTTTATTACTCCCCGCCCAGAATCCGAGCCTAAGTTAAAATGGAAAACAGACAGGCTGACTATCGAACTCTCAGATCCCTTTGAACCAAATCAAACTTATGTAGTAACTTTGTCGGCTAATATAAAAGACTGGCGCAACAACAGAATGGACAGTTCGGTGACACTCGCCTTTTCAACCGGAGAAATAATTGACTCCGGTTCGGTCGCTGGTATTGTTTTTCATAATGAAAATCCGCGCCGGGGACTGCTTGTCGGTCTCTATGAAAGCAAAGATTCCGGGGAAAGTATAAACTTTGACTCTGTCTACGCCAGCTACCTGACCAGCACAGCCAAAGACGGTTCTTTCAGGTTCAGGTATCTGCCGAATCGACACTTTCAGTTAGTAGCCTTCGAAGATATTAATCGTGATGAAAGATTTAATCCCGAACGGGAGCCGTACGCGGTGTCAGACAGAGAAATTGATTTTGGATCCGGGCAATCATTGGACAATCTGTTTCTTGAACTGACAGAAGATGTTTCGGATTCTGTTGCTATTATATCGGCTTCCAAAACGAGCGACGGCCTTATAAAAGTCAGGCTGAACAAAGCCGTGCAGACTTCAGGGGTTGCAGCTGTCAACCTGAGCTCAGCCGTAGATTCTAATATAGTCGTGTCCCGGTCATTTAAGGAAAGTTCACTCGAACTCTCTGCTGTTTATACTTTTTTCGTAAATGACGTCGACACCGGCAATTACGATTTGATCTTAATCTTCAATAATCTAAGTGACACTGTCAGCTATAAGGGACTGCTTGTTTCTGCCACAGACGACAAGTCGGCTCCGTCTTTGTTTTCATTCGAGCCTGAAGATAAGATTCATTTTTTAAAAGATTTATCAATTTCTGCCACATTTTCAGAGCCCATCGACCGCTCCAAACTGACAGACCAGACATTTGTGTTAATCAATTCAGAAGGCTCTCAGACCAGTCTAAATTATGAATGGATTAACGATTTTGCATTAAAGCTGATTCCTGATGTCAGCCTGAGTGAAGGAGAATCGTACAGCGTACTCATTGCCGAATTTGAATTGTCAGATCTGACCGGGAATCTGCTAGGTGACAGTATAACCGAGAAAAAGTTCAGGCTGGTTGACAAAGATTCGCTTGGCTCAGTTTCTGGCAGCGTTGTTAGTAATCTTGCTAAAATAGACTCAGGCTCTGTGAGAATCAGCTTTAAGAAGCTGAAAGGCAAACAGTCTTATCATCTGCGGCTGCTAAATAAGACATTCAAAATAGAGCTGCCGGCAGGGAAGTATCTATTGTCAGGTTATATTGATGAAGATGACAGCGGCGGACGAAGCAAGGGCTCGGTATCGCCGTACACGTTGGCGGAGACTTATTTCAAATATGACGATACTATTTCGGTCCGGGCTCGCTTTGAAACCGCCGGAATAGAGCTTAAAGTAAAATAATGCTGCAAAAAAAAAGGCGGGTACTTGCTACCCGCCCTAAGAAAACATTTAATTTTCAGCTTAATTCAACTCACCCCAGACTCTTACTGTTACCCGACGGTTTCTTGAGGCCGAATTTGGCTCATCAGACATTGCTGCCGCTTTGTCTTCACCGTAGGAAAGCGTAAACATTCTGTAGAGCGATATTCCAAAACGGTCAGCCAAAAAGCGCCTGACAGATTCTGAGCGTCTTTCACCAAGCGCCAGGTTATAGGCGTTGGAGCCGGTATTGTCAGTATGTCCGACAAGTTCAACCAGGGACTCAGAGCTTGTTTCCAGTTTCTGGCCGGCATCCATAAGAGTCTGCTCGGCTGCCGAAGTGATTTCGTCGCTGTCAAAATCGAAGTTTACTTCACCTTCCCAGATAATCTGGTAATTTTCAAAACCCTGGGACTGATTAAGGGCCATATCGGCTTTGGCTTCGAGGTCATTTTGAAGTGCCTGTAATTTCTGAAGGTCAAGGCTGGTGGCGCTGGCTTTTCCTTCAACATCGCCAAGCTGAGCTGATGTTCTGGCTTCAGAGTTTCTGATCTGTTCATCAACGTAATTTTTGCTGGCACCGCAGCCGGCCACCAGAGCAATGACCGAAAGAAGTATAATTAGTCTTTTGATAGGCATTTCCTCACCCTTTCTTATACAGTTATACAATTTCAATCTATATTCATTATACCATCGCAATATAAAACAGTATCAGCCTTTTTAAAGCAAGGAAAAACAGCAAAAAACCTGTTCAGCTACAGCTATTGCTTTATTGCTCCGGCAGTTATGCCGGAGACAATCTGTTTTTGCAAAATTAGAAAAAGAATCAAAACCGGCAGGACGGCGACAGCTGAGCCAGCCATCAGCTGCTGCCAGTCAATCGCCTGAAAACCCTGCAAATGGGCCAGGCCGACCGGCAGAGTTTTCAGGCTGTCGCTATTTGTCAGTATGTAGGGAAAAAGAAACGAGTTCCAATTGGTGAAAAAGACCTGAATCGCCAGAACAGCCAGAGCCGGTTTGCACATCGGCATGACTACTTGGAAAAGTATCCTGAACTCGCCGGCACCGTCAATTCTGGCAGCTTCTTCCATTGACGGCGGAATATTTTCGATATACTGCTTGACCAGAAAAATGCCAATTGGCTGGACCATCCAGGGCAAAATAAGCGACCAGTAAGTGTCATATATGCCAGCCTTTAAAGCAAACAGGTAAAGCGGCACTACAAGTATATGGGCCGGTATCATGAGTACGATGACAACTGAGGCAAACAGAATCTTGTTGGTCAGATTTTTGTATCTGGCCAGGGCATAGGCTACCATGAAGCAGAAAAGGATATTGCCAATCGTTACGGTTATGCCGACGAAAGCTGAGTTAAAGAAATACATTAAAGTGTTGGTGCCGGAAAATAGCTGAGCATAAGCCTCGAATGTAATACCGCTGGCAAGTAAATTTTCCATCGAAATCGACGAACCCATTTTCATCAGGGATACCCGAAACATCCAGGCTAAAGGAAATATCATTATGAACAAAACCAGCGCCAATAAAACGTATTTTGATAATGCTAATATACTTTTTACCATAGCGGCTGCCTTCTCCTGAGCAGAGCAAATTGAACTAACGAGAACAAAGCGATGATGCCGAACAGCACATAAGCGGCGGCAGAAGCATAGCCGGACTGAAGAGTAGTGGTCAGGCCGATTTCGTAAATAAAATAGACCATTGTCGAAGTATCAAATTTGCCTTTGGTCATCACAAATATCTCAACAAAGACCTGAAAAGATTTTATAGTATTTATGACCAGAATAAAGAGAGCTACGGGCCTGAGAAGCGGCAGTGTTATTGAAAATAATTTTCTGAAAAAACCGGCGCCATTTACATCGGCAGCTTCGTACAGTTCATCCGGTATAGATTTCAGGCCAGCCAGAAAAATTAACATATAGTAGCCGACCGACATCCAGACATCCATAGCCATGATAGAATACAGGGCAGTAGCTCTGTCAAACAGGAAGCCGTGCTGCGGTGGCGTCAGACCAATCAGGCTGCAGAGCCCGGCAATATAGCCGCCGCGTTGATAAAGATTGGTAAAAATTAAGGCTATCACCACCATTGATGTGATTGACGGCAGAAAACAAGCCGAGCGAAAAAGGGCGCGTCCCTTGAAGGTCCTGTTAACAAAAAGCGCTAGCGCCAGAGCGAATACGGTGGTAATCGGAATAGTACCGATGACAAAAATAAAAGTGTTCTTAAGGGATTTAATGAAATCTTCATCAGAAAATAACGAGCGATAGTTGTCAAAGCCGACCCAGCTGGTTTCGTCCGGCCGCAGAAGATTGAAATCTGTCAGGCCCATGACAAAGGCATAGCCTAAGGGAAATAGCCAGATAAAGAGAAATGTCAGTGACCAGGGCAGAGTAAAGCCGAACGATTTGGCCAGGGAGCGGTTCATTTTTTATTCAAGGCTTCGATTTTGTTTTTTGCTTTTAAGAGCGGCTCGGCGATCAGTTCTGAATCTCCAAACAAAACATCTTCAATCACGTTTTCGATAATGTTTTCAATTACAACCCAATTTTTATCCACCGGTGAATGGCGAGAGTGAAGAATCTGCCGGCTGAAGACCTGCAGATGTTCATTAGATTCAAAGTACTCGTCTTTTTGTGCGGATTTACTTGAGGGCGTCGCAGAAAGGTTAGCTTTGCAAAATTTGATCTGATTATCTGCAGATGTGAGAAAGCGAATGAATTTGAGCGCCGCTTCTTTTTCTGTAGAAGATTTCGGAATGACCAGAATCTCACCACCGAGAAATGATTTCCCCGGAAGTGTTAGTCCGGGCATCAGGGTGGTGCCAAAGTTGATTTTGAGTTGTCCCAGTTCAATACGTTTTAAGAGCCAGTCGCCGGATAAAATAAAGCCAATTTTTCCTTCAAGGAACCTGTCTTCGATACCCCTTTGATTGGAAACGAATCCGCAGGAGTCATGTATCTCTTTATAAAATCTGAGAGCATTTACCATATAGTCAGAGGCTACTAATGAAAATCTGCCATCATCAGAAAACAACTGACCGCCAAAAGACCACAGAAACGGCAGAAATTTTTTATACAGTCTGTGTTTTTCGGCGGTATTAGAGCCCCAGCCATTAATATCTGACCCCAGCGAATCTACTTTGTAAACGGCCTGCTTGAATTCAGTCAGCTTAATAGGAATAAACAAAGAATCATAGCCTGCTTTATTTAAGAGGTCGCGGTTAAAAAACATGACTCTGGTTCCCAGTATCCAGGGCCAGCCGTAGACTTTGGAATCATAAGTGGCCATGCTCCAGCCATGAAAATCGTCTTTGTAGTCTTCAGTTTCTATAGTTAAGTCGGACAATTGTCCGGCATCGGCAAACTGTGCCACCCAGTCAGAGCCGAGCTCTATAATATCGGGCGCGTTTTTTGAGGCGAAAGCTATCACTATTTTTTCGTGCCCGTTTGACCAGGTCAGATCTGTCAGATTGACTTTTATCTCCGGATTTTGCTTTTCGAATTCTGCTACTATATTTTGCATAACAGGTTTGATTTTTGAATCTGTCCAGAATTGCCAGAATTCTATGGTGGTTGCCGCAGCGATCGTACCTGAAGTCAAAATCATAAAACTGCAGACTACCGTAAGAACTATTGAGCTTCTTTGTCTCATACTAATCAGCTTGCTTTCGTAAAAAATTAACATTTCATATTCTTTGACGGCTAATATATCGCCGGTACTCGGACGGTCAAACAAAAAATCTTTTTGTTGTTTTGACTGCTGATCAATCCAAAATTCTAAGCGTGTTAGACAATCCAGCCCTGATAACTATTGCTGTAAACGATTGGTTCGACCTGGCTCAGCTGCCTACTTTCCTGGCGGCGGTCATCGCTATCCTGACCGTTTTATACACTACTTTTCACCGGAAGGGCAGGGAGAGTTTTAAGATTCGTGAGATTGCCGGGCTGAAAGCAGTCGAAGAGGCGATTGGCCGGGCGACTGAAATGGCCCGCCCGATATTATTTACACCGGGCTGGGGCGGAGATATTCAACGACCGACTACAATTGCTGCATTAAATATTCTGAGCAGCGTAGCTGAAAAAACTGCCGAGTATAACAGCCAGCTCCTTTTTCCTACCCATGACCCGGTCATTATGTCGGTGGCTCAGGAAGTAATAGCCGAAAGCTACAACCGGGCGGGATATCCCGAAAGATTTAACATAGATGACACCACCTACGTGTCGCCGTCGCAGTTCGGCTATGCCGCTGCTGTCGAAGGTATGATAACGCGGCTGAAGCCGGCCTCGATTTTCCTGCTGGGTACTTTTGAAGCAGAATCTTTGATACTGGCTGAAACCGGAAACATTGCCGGCTCCATTCAAATCGCCGGTACCGATTCGACGATTCAGCTGGCCTTTTTTATTGTTGCCTGCGACTATACTCTGATAGGGGAAGAGCTTTTTGCCGCATCCGGTTATCTCTCCAAAGACAAATCAATCATGGCCTCGATACGCGCTCAGGATATTATGAAAGTTATCATTGCAGCTGTCATTGTACTGGCCATTATTTCAGCGTTTGTGGCTCCGTTAAGTGACTGGTGGAAATTCTGATGGCGCGTTTGTTCCCTCAAATTATATGCGGTTTTTTCGGAGTGGTCTTGTTCGTTTTGTATTTCCTCAAAGCTCCCTTGGCCAAATCATTATATCTGACAATAACCAGCGACTACTGGCAGATTATTTTTGCTTTTGCTCTTCTTGTCGGAGTGGCCAGCTTTATCAGAGTTAATATTAAAAAGCTCAGCAATTTATCAGAGAGCCCTTATGTCATCACAGGACTCCTGGGGCTGTTTGCCATGCCGATCATGGCGTTGGTTTGGGGCATAAAGGGAGACTCTCCATTTATGTGGGTGTTTGAAAACGTCCAGGTGCCGCTGCAGGCTACTGTCTTTGCACTTCTGGCCTTTTTTGTGGCATCGGCCTCGCTTAGAGGATTTAAGGCGCGCTCTTTGCCGGCCACAATTTTATTGGTATCTGCTTTAATAGCACTACTCAGTCGCTCGGACATTTTTGGCTGGTTTGGAAATAGTGCCTTAGAGTTTTCTGAATGGGTCAGATCGTATCCGTCGATGTCGGCTCGCCGCGGAATTTTGATTGGTATCGGCTTAGGTTCTGTAACTACCTCGCTTCGAATAATTTTAGGGATTGAAAGAACCTGGCTGGGGAAAGACAGATGAACAGCAGACAGAGCCGACATCTTGCTTTCGCCGGTCTGTTTATTGTAGTGACCGTTACTATGCTTCTCAATATCAGTATTGTAGCGACTGTCAGTAACGAAACTAAACAGATGTTTGATTACCTTGAGAATCTGCCGGATAGTTCAGTTATCATTGTTTCATTTGACCACGAGGCATCTTCGCTGCCTGAGATGAAACCATTAGGACTGGTAATGCTCAGACATCTTTTTGCAAAGGACCACAAACTAATCGGAGTGGCGCTGCTGGCCGAGGGTACCGGGGTCGGCTACCGTTTGATGCAGGAAACGGCCAGAGAATATAATAAAGAATATGGTCGTGATTACGTTTTTCTGGGATTTAAGCCTCAGTACATTGCCGCAATTCTGTCTATGGGTGAATCATTAAAAGGCACCTTTCCCGAAGATTACTTAGGCAATGCAACTTCGGAAATTGAACTGTTAAGCGATGTCCATAACTACGATGATGTGGCTGCCGTGATATCTCTGGCCGACGGTTCATTAACCACACATTGGATAGAATATGGCAATGAAAAATACGGTCTGCAGGTTTCTGCGGCGGTGGCGGCATCTATGCTGACAACTTACGACCCCTATATTTCTTCAGGACAGCTAAAAGCGATGGTGGGAGGTTTAAGAGGTGCGGCGGAATATGAAAATCTTTTAGGAATAGGCGGCAGCGGAGCCCGCAGTATGCTGGCCCAA
>JADFLZ010000080.1 GCA_022564135.1 Candidatus Zixiibacteriota bacterium | reverse complement strand
TTTTGATTGTATCTGCAAATTTTTCGGCAGCTTTTGAAATCGGCCCTAAAGCAGACTCTACGACTGTGGCAACAGTTTTGTCTTCGGAGTTTATCAGACGGGCAATTTCAAGCGCGTCCAGCAAGTCTATATCTTTTGATTTTGAATTTGTTTTCTCGGTTTCAAGTTGTCCGAGTTGTTTGATTAAATCTTCGTAATTTGACACAGACAAGAAGAAAGCCTGAGACAAGGCAAAAACAACAAAAAGGGAAAGTTGTCTGAAAAAGCGTATTGTAAAAAGAAAAGTAAGTTACGGGTTGGTCACTACCCGGATCGTATCTAAAAGAGATACTTCTATAGAGCCAAAATGCCCGGTGAATTTCCCGTCGGCGATATTATCAGCATATTGTTTCGGCAGCGGCGTGGGCAGCAGCATGGCAGTCATGGCGCTATCAGGTGAGCCGGAGATTGAATAGACATAAAGATTGTAAAGACCGGTATCAGGGTCGCTTGTCACCGGCAGCACAAAGGCATCGGCCGGGATTGTACCTGAAAGAAAATTAGCGTTCAGCACCGCGCTATAGCCCTGTCCCTTGTAGGCCGAATCGGCTTTTACTGCTACAATAACATAACCGCCTGAGTTTGCAGAGCCTGACCAGTCAAAGCTGACTGAGCCGGTACCTGTTATCAGGCGATTGAAAGGAGTAATACTGGTAGAATCAATACTAAAGCCGGAAACTACATTCACAATAGCGGTATCTATCAGAAACGGGAAATCGTCCATTATCAGATTCATTTGAGTTGCCGAATAGCCGGGTGAACGGGACTTGCTGCCTGAGAAAACTGAATCAAAGCCATATTTGAGCGGACTAAACAAAAGAACGTCACCGCCAAAACTCATTTTGGCAATCACGTAATCAGCATCATCCCGCTGCAGTTTAACAATTACTATAGATGAATCTCTGTTGGGGTCCTGAACCAGCGCCCCGGTCAGGTTATAATTAAAAGTTGAGCCCGGTTCTATATCAGTAAGGACACCATTACAGCCGAAGCCTGCTACAAGACTTAAAGCCAAAATGGCAACAATTATGGATATTAGTCTGATTTTCATACTACTTCATTATATCGACAAACCGCCCTAAAGTTCTTAACCGTGTACCTAAATATACGCCCAGACAGCCGTTTTGCCCCTTGAATAACGCAAATACTGCACTCAGGCTATAATAATCAATTTGTGAGGCATACAACTGCAACTAACTGACGTATAAAAAAGTTAAAGAAGTAGAAGACTTCGACGGCTGGATTCTGCAGGCTTATGGATATATTTGCAGCTGTGTCGTCGATATTCCCCCGCGTCGTTTCTGCCCTCCCCCGGCGCGGGGATTTTTTTTGTCTAATTTTCCAGTTCTATAGTTTTAAGTAGTTTCAAGAAATGACTGTTGTGTTGAGAAATCCAGTCATGCTCAGGAGGAAATTCATTCGATTTCAAAAAACATCTTTCTGACTCGGTAAAATTCCTTAGAAAGTAATGTGCTCTTCCTGCTAGATTATAGAACTCTGCTGCCCAAATTTCTGGAGTGCCAATATTCTCGATTTTTTCAATGTAGTCCAAGACTCTTTTGTAATTTTCAGTCTTGTTTAGGTTTTTTGTCATTAACAAATAGAACTCAGGTAGATAAGCGTCAGGAAGATTTTTCTCCATTACAGCACTCAGTTGTTTACTCGCTTTTTCCTGTTCCTCTTGATAGTAATATGTTTTGCCGATTTCATAATTAAGTACTGCCTCTGATTCTTTGTCAGACCCATCATCGGGTAAGGTTTTCCAGGCTAGCTCGTATTGGTGTAATGCTTCTTTATATCTCTTCAACCAAAGGTATACTCTAGCTTTTCCTATACGAAAATAACAAAGTTGATCAAAGAAACCACCTTTTTCACAGTAAGGAATATATTTTTCAGCTTCATCATATCTCTTAATCGCTGTTATGTAATTTTCAATTTTAAAGTAGCAACAACCCAGATATTCAAGGACTTGCAAGTAATTTATACCGTACTTTATTACTTTCGCTTGGTCAATCTTGTTTCGAGATTCTTCCAATGCTGTAATAGCCTCAGAATAATTTCCATTAGCAAAATGGCAAATACCCAGCCAGGATCCTAAATACCAAGAATCGAAATGACTTAAGTAGTCTTCCTGTAATTTGTAAATGAGTTCAATTGCAGAATCGAATTCAGAATTTGCAAAACATGATTCAATCTGTTTAAAAATGCTCTTTGCCCGTTTTCTTGTTTTTGGTGAATAACTCATTTACTAATTACACACATATTTTATTGCTAAAACTTTGCCCACCGTGGCACGCGCGGGAACGGCAGCACGTCGCGGATATTGGCCATGCCGGTGATGTACATTATCACCCGTTCAAAGCCTAAGCCAAAACCAGAATGCGGCACGGTGCCGTACTTGCGGATATCCAGATACCACTGCATATCTTCGATGTTGCCCACGCCGGAGGCTTTGATACGCTCGACTAAAACATCGTGGCGTTCTTCGCGCTGAGAGCCGCCGATAATTTCACCCACCCCCGGTACCAAGACGTCCATCGCCCGCACAGTTTTACCGTCATCGCTGACGCGCATATAGAAAGCTTTGATCTTACTGGGGTAGTCATAGACGATAACAGGCTTGCCGAATTTCTTTTCAGTCAGGTATCGTTCATGCTCCGACTGCATATCCAAGCCCCACTCGACCGGAAACTCAAACTTTTCATTTGAGGCTTTAAGAATTTCAATAGCCTCGGTGTAGGTGATTCTTTCAAAAGTCGAGTTTATTACTTTCTCAAGTTTTTCACGGGCGGTCTTGTCGATCCAGGTGCCGAAAAATTCCATTTCTTCGGGGCAGTCATTTAACGCATACTTAAAAAGGTTTTTTAAGAAATCCTCAGCTAAGTCCATGTTGTCTTCAAGCTCAGCCCAGGCCATCTCCGGCTCTATCATCCAGAACTCCGAGGCGTGACGGCTGGTGTTGGAGTTTTCGGCTCTGAATGTCGGACCAAAAGTGTAAATGTCGCCTAAGGCCGTAGCCAGTAATTCCCCTTCGAGCTGCCCCGAGACCGTCAGGTAAGCTTGAGTGCCGAAAAAATCTTCATTCCAGTCGATAGCGCCGTCTTTGAGCGGGATGTTTTTTAAGTCTAAACTGGTCACCCGAAAAAGTTCACCGGCACCCTCGCAGTCCGAGGTTGAAATAATCGGAGTATGAGCGTAACAAAACCCTCGCTCCTGAAAATATTTGTGAATTCCAAACGACAATTTTGAACGCAGACGGTTCATCGCTCCGAAGGTATTTGTGCGCGGCCGCAGATGCGCTATTTCTCTTAAGAATTCAAATGAGTGCCGTTTTTTTTGAAGTGGATAAGTAGCGTCGGCAGCTCCGATTAAATCTACTGACACAGCCGCGATTTCAAACTTTTGTCCTTTACCCTCAGAAACTACTAACTCTCCTTTTACCCGAACTGAAGCTCCGGTTAAAATTTCTTCTAAAATCGGAAATTTGTCAGGCTGGCTTATTACGGCCTGAATGTTCTTGATAGTGGAGCCGTCGTTGATTTCTATAAAGGCCACGTCTTTGCCGGAGCGGATAGTTCTGACCATGCCCAGGATGGTAATCTCGGCGCCAAGCGGTACTTCCTCATCAACCACGATACTCTTTACTTTTGTTCTTATTTTATAGTCCATCTGTGCTTTCCAAATTTTGTTTGTTAGCTAATGTCAATTAATTCAAAATGTCTGAAGAAAAACTAAGCGAATTTCCGCTGCTATCGCAAGGATTAACAGTTTATTGGTAAGCTGCGAACCGTTAACGATAAAATTGAAACATGATTAAAGTTACTGCGTATAAGAGAGTAGACAAGACAAGTACAGAACACGCTCAAAGATTCGAGTACACAAAGGTTCCCAACCTATCATCCGGACCATCTGGTTTCATGGAAAAACCAGGTGGTCTTGTCTTATCTGCTAAGTTAGAGTATTTCAAAAAAAGTGAGGGTGGAAGGAATCGAACCTTCGACAACCTGCTTAAAAGGCAGATGCTCTACCCCTGAGCTACACCCCCACTAAGCTTAGTGGACTTCCCAAAATAGAAATGTATGAGACTAAGTCAAACTGTTTTTGACACTAAGTGTCGTTCTCTGGCACGAAGTACGAATTTAACAATCTCAAGTTCTGCTGGTGTCTATCGAGCGGCTATTATTTATCTTTCTTGATAAATTCTATTTCAAAAAGCAGGGTGGCGTTGGCCGGAATAAGCGGCGGGTTGCCTCTTTTGCCGTAGCCGATATCGGGCGGAATAAGCAGCTGGCGGGTGCCGCCTTCTTTCATGCCCACCATGCCTTCGCTCCATCCTTTAATCAGTCCGGTACCTATCCGGCAGTGAAAGGTACGCCCTGTGTCTTTGGAGCTTTGAATCTTCTTGCCTTGATCGCCCGAGCTGTCAGAATTCCACAAAGTATAATGGCACTCAACTTTCATGCCGTCAGTTGCCACAACACCTTCGCCGACAATAATGTCACGGTATTTTAGTCCCGACTCGGTTTTAATCCATTCCGGTTCTTTTTTGGTGGAGTCCGCTACTGTCTTTTTGCTGGAATCTGTAGAATCTGTCATTTTTTCGACTTTCGCTGTTTCTTTGGTTTCGGGTTTGGTTGTGTCCTGGGCCAGGCTTGCAGAAATCAGCAGCAGGCTGAGAGTGAGGCACAATAAGCTTTTCTTCATTTTTTGTTCTCCTTTAGACGTCTATGCATATGGAATTTTGAGGTCAATCTCTTATACGAAAATAGTTTCGTTTCTTTTGGCGCCGGTCGAAACGAGAGCGATTTTAACTTTCAAGTCATCTGCTACAAATTTCAGATAATCTTTTGCTTTGACTGGTAAATCCTCAAAATTTGTAATGCCGGTGGTTTCTTCAGACCAGCCGGGCAAAGTTTGATAGACAGGGGTAACATGTGCTAAGTCGGCCAGATCCAGCGGTACTTCGCTTAAGGCCTTGCCATTTAGTTCATAGCCGGTGCAGACCTCTATGCTTTCAAAATTATCAAGCACATCTATCTTAGTTACTGCAATGGAATCAACGCCGTTAATGCGGCAGGTGTATCTCAGGGCGACCAGATCCAGCCAGCCGCAGCGGCGCGGCCGGCCGGTGCTGGAGCCGTATTCATCGCCGTGATGGCGGAATTTTTCGCCGGTTTCATTTACTAATTCTGTGGGAAAGGGGCCGGCGCCAACCCGGGAGCAGTAGGCTTTAACCACACCCAGAACTTCGTCAATCATTTTCAGATTTATACCCAGCCCGGTCAAAGCGCCGCCGGTGGTGGTGTTTGACGAAGTAGCAAAAGGGTAGGTTCCCAGGTCAACATCAAGCAGCCCGCCCTGGGCGCCCTCGAACAAAATCTTGCGGCCTTTTTGATAATCCTGATATAGCTTAAGAGAAATATCGACTACAAACGGTTCCAAAACCGGCGCTATCTCCAGCAGCTCTTTATAGGTTCTGTCAAGGTCGGCTCGTTCATCGCCAGAGCCTTCCAGATAGCGACCCTTAACTTTTTTGTGAAGCTCCAGCCTTTTTTTAAGTCTGTCAGGCCGAAACAGGTCAGCCACCCGGATTCCCTGTCGGGCAACTTTGTCAACATAGGCCGGACCGATACCTCTTTTGGTAGTTCCGATTGAACTGGTACCGCGAGTGGTTTCTTCGACTGAGTCAATCAGTTTATGAAAGGGCAGGACCAGATGAGCCGCCGGAGAAAGCCAGAGCCTTCCCTTGTAACTGATATCGTGAGATTCCAAAAACTTTAGCTCTTCAATGAATGCAAAAGGGTCGAGTACTACGCCGTTGCCGATATAGCATTCTTTGTCAGGGTGGATTATTCCCGAGGGAATCAGGTGCAGGATATATTTTTTATCATCGACGATGATAGTATGCCCGGCATTGGCGCCGCCCTGAAAACGGGCGATGACGTCGGCTTCGGCTGCCAGCAGGTCCACAATTTTGCCTTTGCCCTCATCTCCCCATTGCAGTCCCAGTACAAGTTTGTTTTTGCCCATGGTCTCTTTCAAATTATTTTGATTTCAGATATTCTGCTACAAGTGAAAAAGTAGAGTTGAGAAGTTCTTTCTTGCCGACACCGCTGACAATTGAAAACGGCATGACTTCCAGCCCAAACTCTGCCTGGAGCTGTCTGGATTTTCTGTTTACTTTATCTTTGTTTAGTTTATCCGTTTTGGTCATAACAATCAAAACCGGCAAACCTCTTTCGGCCAGCCAGCCAGCCAGCTGCCGGTCCTGTTCGGTCGGGTCCCGGCGGCAGTCGAGCAATAATACCAAACCAATCAGCATTGCGCTATCGGTTAAATAATTTTCTAAGAGTATGCCCCAGTCTTTTTGCGTTTTCTTGCTGACTTTGGCATAGCCGTAGCCGGGCAGGTCAACGATATAGAATTTCTGATTCATTTTGAAAAAGTTGAGCGAGCGGGTCTTGCCCGGAGTCGAGGAAACCTTGGCCATTTTCTTGGAGCCGACCAGTTTATTTAAGAGTGAAGACTTACCCACATTTGAACGACCGGCGATGGCAATATGCGGCAGGCGGTCTTTGGGCAGAGCTTTTAAGTCAAAAAATGACCCGACGAACTCGCATTCGGTCCGCCGGGTCTTGATTATCTTTGATTTCTTCTTAGTACGGCTTAAGATTTCCGCTTTCTTCATCGTCCTAACGAGCTGGCGCCCGAGCGGCTTATTCTGGCGCGTTTTCTGACATAAGGAGACTTTGTCAAAGCCAGATTGAGAACGTCGCGAATACTTCGTACAAAATGAAGTTTCAGTCCGTTTAAGAGATCTTCCTGTATATCAGAAATATCTTTTTTGTTTTTTTCCGGAACGATTATTTCGTTGATGCCCATTCTTTTGGCAGCCAGAAGTTTTTCGTTTAAGCCGCCGATGGCCAGGACATCGCCGGTAAGCGTAATCTCACCGGTCATGGCGATATCGGTTCTGACCGGAATGTCAGTCAGCTTAGACAGAATTGCCGTTGTCATAGTAACGCCGGCTGAAGGACCGTCTTTGGGAACGGCTCCTTCGGGCAGGTGTACGTGGAGTTCTAAGCGGTCAAAGAAATTATCTTTTAAGCCAAACTGAGTGTAGTTCTGCCTAATAAATGCCAGCGCTGCTGTGGCTGATTCTCTCATAACTTCGCCGATAGAACCGGTCATGGTCAGCTTGGCTCGACCTTTAAGCAGGGCTACTTCAACCGGCAGCACCACGCCGCCGTAATCAGTCCAGGCCAGGCCGATAGCATAGCCTAAGGTTGGCTCCAGCTTAATATTTTTATCGCTGTAGCGGGCCGGTCCCAGATATTTGAAAATGTTCTTAGAGCTGATATTCAATTTGCGGAGACGTTTACCCTCGGCCAGCTTGACCGCCGTCTGACGCAGGATGCTCGATAGCTGCCTTTCGAGTTCACGTACACCGGCTTCGCGGGTATAGTCCTGAATGATTTTTAACATAGCATCGTCTTTGAAATCGACAGTAAGTTTTTCCAGCCCGAACTCTTTGACCAGTTTTGGCAATAAATATGTCTTGGCTATGGCCGCCTTTTCAAAATCCAGATATCCGGGCAGGTGGATAATTTCCATTCTGTCCCGAAGAGCCGGCGGTATGGAAGCGGTGGTATTGGCCGTTGTCAAAAATAGAATTTTGGACAGGTCGTACTCTACTTCCAGATAGTTATCTGTAAAGGTGCTGTTTTGTTCCGGGTCCAGAACTTCAAGCAAAGCCGAAGCCGGATCCCCTCTGAAGTCTTTGCCAATTTTGTCAATTTCATCCAGCAGGAATACCGGGTTGGACGACTGAGCTTTTTTGATAGCCTGAATTATTCTGCCCGGCATAGCGCCGATATAAGTCCGGCGGTGACCGCGTATTTCGGCTTCATCGTGACCCCCCCCTAATGACATGCGCACACACTCGCGCCCCAGCGACCTGGCCACAGACTTACCTATA
>JADFLZ010000531.1 GCA_022564135.1 Candidatus Zixiibacteriota bacterium | reverse complement strand
AACCGGGACTTTTTAGTGAGGCCGATGGCGGCACGATTTTCCTTGATGAGATTGGAGATGCACCGATGTCTACTCAGACGGCAATTCTGAGAGTCATCGATAATGGTGAAGTCCGTCCGGTGGGCGCCTCAAAATCCGAATTTGTCAATGTCAGAGTGATTTCAGCTACTAATCGTGATCTTAAGAAGGCAATTGAATTAAAGGAATTCCGCAGCGATTTGTTCTACCGTATAAATGCGGTTACAATTAATGTACCCCCACTAACGGAACGTCTCGATGATATACCTCTTTTAGTCGAGCATTTTCTTAAAAAGCAACGGATAGGAATGCAGAACGAAAACCTGTCAATTACTCCCGAGGCCCTGGCCGTACTTCAGAAATATTCCTGGCCGGGAAATGTTCGACAACTAGCAAACGAAATCGAGCGAGCTTCGTTGTTATGCGAAGTACAAGGCTTGATTGACGTCACTGACCTTTCAGAGGAAGTGACACTTGGCACCGGAACATCGGTATCGTCTGCAGCTGCTGGTCAATTACGCAGAGCTGTCGAGAAGCTCGAACAGGAAATGATAGTTCGCACTTTAAAAGAGACGAAAGGCAATATACAGAAAAGCTCTCGTTTCCTCGGTCTGTCACGAAAAGGATTAAAGGATAAGATGAACCGTTATGGTCTTTCGGTTCAGGATGACGACTGATTGGGCTTTTCAAGAATTCGTTGGAACTCAGGAAGCTTGTCTAGTTGTTTCCAGACTCATAATTCTGTCTCGCTGTCTTCTATGAGATAGTTAAATCTTGGATATTGTCGCAACGGTCCCCACAAAGGATCTATTCTCAAATAAGCGGCCGAAGTAAATCCGGGGATACTCATTATTAGCTCAAGCTGCTCTAAGGCTTCATCGTGCAGATCGAATATGACAAGAACTTCGGCAAAGTTAAAAAGTAAAAATGGGGAGTCAAAATAATCGTCCTTGGTAGAGAGTAAATCGAGTGCAATTCTACTGTGTGTTATTGCTGAATCGGTCTGTCGTAGCCCGGCATAGGCCAATCCCAGAGAACTGTGAAACCAGGCATCGTCCCTGGACTCTTCAATCTTGTGACCCAGAATATTTTTGGCAGAATCGGCATACACTCTTTCTTGTTCCGGTTCCCCGCTCAGACGGTTATGCTGTGCCTTGAATAAGTAGTATGCAACTGTGTCAGTACTTAGCCTCAAACGAGTCATCTGCGGCGTTACATTTATCATTCTTAAAAGCCACCAGTAGTATTTGGACTCGCCCAAATTAGTGAGGTTTAAGGCATCAGTTAAAATTCTTTCAGATTCGGCTTTGTCTCCGGCTCTTAGAATTGGAAGGCTGGCTCGATATACGTGAGCAAGGCTCATATCCGGAGCAAGGTCAATTGTCTTCTGCAAATATTCATCTGCTTCTTCAAATCTGCGCAACACTCCCAATGTGACGGCTATATTGAAAGATTTTAATTGTGCTCGCGGGTCCAATAGCATCGCCTTTTTTTGATTATTCAGTGATTCATTGATATTGCCCTGTCTTCGCTGAACTGCCGCTATGGCAGTATATAAATTACTGTTATTGGGGTCTTCTGCCAGCCCTCTTTGAAATTGCAAGAGAGCATTGTCATAGTCACGCCGGCAATGGTAGTAGCAATAGCCTAACGCAATATATCCATGAGGAATATCTGACCTCAGGTTCAGCGCTTTATTTGCTGTTTCAAAAGCTCTTTCACACCTGTCAGGCGCTCTATCCAGGTATTCCCAATAGATACTGGAATGAACCCGCGACAACATGGCGTATGCTTCAGACAGATTTGAATCCAGATCTATAGCCTTACCGTATAACTCGCCTGCTGTTTCCAAATCAATTCTTCCCCAGCCGCGATTGAAATATTCATTCCCACGGAGCAAATAATCATAGGCGTCCAGATTAACAGTCGTAGACAGTGGAAGCCTGGAGGTTGTATCGGTATCCAGAGCTATATTGAGAGCTGAA
>JADFLZ010000079.1 GCA_022564135.1 Candidatus Zixiibacteriota bacterium | reverse complement strand
GTCCGGATAATCGGCAGGCGATTCAGAAGTTTTTCAACCAGGCGGTGAATCTCGGCCCCGATAAAATTGCGAGTTAAAAGACCTGCCAGAAGAATCAAAAGAAAAGTAACCACAATCCCCAGACCGGGCAGGTTGTAGCCTAATAGTTGATATAGAAGAGGCTGTAGCAACCGGTCAAATGTATCAAACAGAAACTTGATGACGACATAAGTAAGTATTATGGGAACTACAACCAGAACACCTGAAACGAAATATCTCTTTATAATCGTAAGCAACGCCAATTACCTCTTATATATTTTCGACTTGAAAATATCAGAGCTGCTTCTAAGAGTCAATAAATAAGAAAGCTATTCGATAATGAATCCGAAAGAGCGGGAGATTTCCAGGGAGAAATCCAGCAGGCTGTCAGGCAAAACTCCAAAGAATAAAGTGGCAGCCGCAGTCAGGGTGAGAACGATCAGAAAAACCGGCGATAGTCTGATACCGACCGCCTCCTGAGAACTTCCCTTAAACATTGAGAATACTATAGAAACAAAATAGAAAAATAAGACAGCTGCGCAAAGCAGGCCGATTCCCGCCAGAATATACATCCAATAATATTGAAAATCGGTTTGAGCCATTGAAAAAGCGGCTTCGAAAATTACAAACTTGGCAACAAATCCGACAGTAAGCGGCAAGCCCCCCAGAGATAAAAAGAACAATCCCAGATAAAAAGCCAGGGGTTTGCTGCTGTAGTAGAGTCCGGACAGCTCCGATATATTCACAAAATTGCGGGACTTTTCCAGACTATAAAGCACACTCACAGCTCCAATCATTGCCAGAGAAAAGGCCACCAGATGAAAACCAGCCGCCTGCGGACCAAGCTGGTTCATAGAGACTATGGAAGTCATCGCAAAACCGGCCTGTACAATAACCAGATAGAAAAGCATAGACCTTATCTCTTTTAGCTGAATTATCTTAATCGTACCGGTCACAATCGCACCGGCGGCAACAAGCGAGACAAGTCTGCCCCAGTCGTTGGGCAGCTGCTCCGGACCGTAAAAAGCAAACAGACCATTAACAAAAACCTTAGAAAACGACATTAGTATTACTGTAATATATGCTGTGGCAAGAAAGGCCAGAATCGGCAGGGGAAGTTTTTGGTAAAGTTCCTTAGCCCAGCCGTGGAAGGGAGGCAAATGCATCTTCATCATGAATCCAGCTATCAAAGTGATAACGCACAATAAAATCACAACTCCGATATCACGCTGGGTCAGATGAATAACCGCGATATTGATTTTCATCTGAAGCAAATCGGCCGAACCGGACAGGCCATACAAGAACGAAAACCCGTACAGAATCAGCAAAGTAGAAAAGATACTGGTCAGCATGACTTTTACTGCTACTGGTCGGTCCAGTTTTCTCAAAGTGATTATTATCATGAGCATCAGCGGCAAAGTTACCATCTCAAGCGAAACAAAAACGCTGATGAGATTTTCTGCCATGGCCAGAAGCATCATCCCCCCGGTTGAGGCCAGAAGCAGCGGGTAGATAAGTGACGCTCTTTGAGAAATCTGTGTTGAGGCCGTTGAAAGCATAAGCAGACAGCTGACGGCAGCAGCGAAGGCACAGATAAGCTTGAAAAACAGAGCGGTAGAATTATTGATAAAGACTCTGCCTGCAATTTCACCATAGTCTGAAAGCAGCACTAAAACAATAGAGACCAGCAGTCCGCAAAGAGCGGCGATTGCTGAAAATTGGTGGTTTCTGCTTTTTACAACAAACGATATGGCAACAAGTAGCAATGACCAGACGAAGAGAAATAGTTCCGGTAAGAGCAGTGCCAAATTTGTTTCTATTATGGTCGACATCGTTTAATTGCTATCACGGTTGAAGTTTATCAGTTGAGTAAATTGAGGTTTTCGTGGCTGTTTGCTTTGCTGTCCGAGCGCCAGAGATAGGCTGCGGCTACTGCAATTAGAAGTTCGAACGAACAAATTATAAGAATAAACAAAGCCCAGACATGTCCCAGCGGTTCACTGTGCTCAAGAAATCTGTCAAAGGTAATCAGATTTATAATAATAGCAGAAAGCATAATGGTTAAAGAAATAATTATGCCCATGGCGCTGCGGCGGGCCAGCACGCCAAAAACCCCGATGGCAAAAAGAGCCGCTGTAAAAGAAAGATAGTAAAACATCTAAAATATCTCTTTTCTTTTTAGAGAAACTGCCCAGACGGCCAGAAGCAGCAGCAAAGAGAGCAGCGAGAGAATAGGCAGATAGTAAGTTTCCGCAATTATTTCCAGGGCTCTGTCAAGTGTGAGAATGTTGATATCCCCGGCGTATTTCCAGACGGAAGTGTTCGCCACCAGATAGAGATTTATCAGAAAAAAAATAGCTGCTACAAATAAATAGAGCCGGCTGTAGCTGCTTAATATAAACCTGATAGGTTGAGATATTTTTCTGCTTACTAAAGCAATTACCAGAAAACTGGCTATAACCGGTCCCAATAGTAAAAAAGCCACCAGACTTAGTCCTACTGCACCCTGACTAAGTAAGACAATAAGTACTGATAGTATCAAAACGATAAGTGCCCCGACTGCGCTGACGGCGTTTTCCAGTCTTACTGCCAGCACAGCGCTGACAAGCGCTGATAAAACTGCCACCCAGAATAACAGGCCCGGTTCAAAAGTCATTATTGGCCGGCCAGTCTAATTTGGTTAGAAGCATTCTCTGTCTTTCTTTACTTGATAGCCAAAATGGCATCTATTTCAACTTTTACTGCCATGGGCAATCCGGCCGCCTGAATAGTTGCTCTGGCGGGAGGATCAGATTCAAAATATGCGCCATAGACTTCGTTTACTTGTGCGAAGTCTTTTAAATCTGTCAGGAATATGGTGGTCTTGACAACATTTTCAAAAGTTCCGCCGGCCGCTTTTATAACTTCGTTTAAATTATCCATCACCTGCCGGCATTGCTCGGCGGCAGTCTCCCCTACTATTTTTTTGGTCTGGGGGTCCAGTGGAATCTGGCCGGAGCAAAAGACCAGTTTACTGCAGTCTGTTTTGATAGCCTGCGAGTACGGTCCGATTGCCTGGGGGGCGTTACTTGTCTGAATTGCTTCTTTCACTTTTTCTCCTATGCAGCATGTTTTTATCCGATAAGTAATTGCTAATAGTTTGTGAGTTCTGTTTCAACAAGTATATCTGAAGAACAAGCTATTATCTGCTGAGAAGTTTTCAAGCTTCATCCTGGAAGTTGTCGTCACTCAGGCTTTCGGGGCCCATCAGTTTTATGAAGGCTTTTAAGCATTCATCATCAAATGCATTTTTCATTGAAAGTATCAACTTAATGGCGGGATAAGTTTCGATCGCTTTTTGATAGACGCGCTCGGTTGTCATGGCGTCAAAGCAATCTACAATAGCTATAATCTTTGAGTACAGATGCATTTCGTCTAAAGAGAGTCCCTCCGGGTAGCCGCTGCGGTCTCCCCGTTCATGATGCTGCAAAACCGGCAGGTAACTATCTGCCGGGATTTCATCCGTCTGAGCTAAAATATCAACGCCCCACTTGGGATGTTTTTTCATAATTTCGAATTCAATTTTATTAAGCGAGGTTTTTTTGTATAAAATGCGTTCTGAAATTTTTGATTTACCAATATCGTGCAGCAGAGCGCCGATGCCCAGCTCATTTAAGAAAACCGGGTCGGTGTGTCCCATCTGCTGCGCCAGCGCCACCGCAAAAGTGCAGACATTGACAGAGTGGGTGTACAAGTGATAATCGAACGACGTAATTTTCAGAAGATTATGGAAAGCCTCCTTCCCTTTGAGAATATAACCGACAGCGCTGGCCACCAGGTCTTTGGAGCGCTTTATGTTTTCTCCATAAGTCGGATTTTTGAGAACCTCCTGAATCAGGTTTGTCGAAGTTTCATAAAGAATAGTGGCTTTTTGAGCTTCTTCAACTTTGGGGTCATCGAGAATTATTGAGAGATTTTTTTCAATATATATCTGATATTTTTGGCGGCAGTCGTTGGTTACATACAGTTGTGCAACCTGATTTTCCAGAAGTTTCTGGCGGTTCTCTTCGGTAAAAGGCAGGTCGGCAGAACGGTAAAGAACCAGATTTCCGTTGACCATAATATGCAGGTCAAAATCGACAATGGAATCAACCCGGATGGAGTCCAGTAAGATGGCAATATGTTTCTGTTCAATCGCTTTAGATTCAGTTTCCAGCATTCAAACTCTGTCCTGCAAAATCATTTGTTTAAAACAGCCAGCCATGGCACCGCTTATGGCACCTATTCTCTATTTCTTATCGGCAGAGTTCTGAAATCTGCTTAAGGTAATTAAGCTTTAGAATGGACGTTTTGGGGCAGCGAGAGGGCTTTTTCTCAGACTGTTTTATTGCGGATTGAGTCCAGGACAGTCTTTAGCGAGCCGGTTATGCTGGTTAAAATTGAAGAGTACTTCTTGAGTAAAACCGAATACTGCCATCTCATCTGGAAAGCCTGATCCGGGAATTCGAACAGCTCCAGGAGAGTAGCCCGGCCGACCTCGTCTAAGTACTGGATGACATAGAAAGGATATTCGGGGATATTGGGGTCATGTACTTCCCCCTTGCTGAGGCGCTCACGGTAGGCTTCTATTTTTTCAAGCATTACTGTTCCGAAACACCAGGGAGTCATGATGACACCGAATGTCGAGCCGTCGGTATAAAAGCGCATAATACCTTTCATGAGCTGGTCAAGAATAATGCCTCGGGCACGATAAAACGCCAGAGTTTCTGTCCTCTCTACTGGGGTATCGGCTATTTTGGCGTACAGGGCCTGACGTTCGTAGCTGGCTTTGTTATAGACTCTCTCTAAAAAGCTGTAAAAGTCCTCAAAATAAACTTTGGCATTTTCAGACAAAGTCATGATATAAAAGCCGCTCTCATCCCTGCGAACTTTGGGTTCGGTGGTGGCTGTTAATCTTTCGTTTGAAAATCCGCGTTGAAATTTGCCATCCAGCATTGAAGCTCCTAAGGTAATCAAGTTCTCTTACAACCCCCTTAGAGCATTGGCTATGCCGGTCGAAAGAGTCTAGCGGCTTTATTTGGGAGTACCACTATAGCCTTGTCCGGTAAGAGCTTATGTCAGGGATTGAACTCGAGCGGCGGGGTTCAGCCAGCTGGCACGATTGCAGCGGCTTGATTATCGGCGACTAAAGGCAATATCTGTGAAATCGATTGCACAGTATTTGAGGGTAGCGCGAATGCTGATAGCCGTCTGGGCAGTTTTAGTCAACCCAGTCGGCTATAAAGATATTCGTTTCGCCTTTTTCTTTGTTGTCACGATTTGAAGCAAAGGCCAGTTTTTGGCCGTCATGGCTGAACATGGGGAAAGCATCAAAAGTCTCGTTATAAGTAATCCGCTCGATTTCTTTGGTAGAAACATCTACCAGATATAAGTCAAAATTCCGGCCTTTGGGGTCGCTTAAGTTTGAAGAGAAAATGATTTTCCGGCCATTGGGATGAAAATAAGGACCGAAATTGGCAGCGCCGTTATCGGTCAGCTGGATTGGCTTTCGATCTTTGAGATTCATCATGAATATTTCAAGTTTCCCGGGACGGATTAAATTTTCTTTTAAGAGAGTCTGGTATTCTTTTAATGCCTGTCCTTCGGGTCGAGAAGCCCGCCAGACAATTGACTTGCCGTCGTAGGAGAAAAAGCCGCCGCCGTCGTAGCCGGCCTGGTCGGTTAACTGCTCGACATTTTTCCCATCGATGTCCATCATGAAAAGTTCCAGATCGCCTGTCCGCATGGAGGTAAACAGAATCTTGTCGCCCTGAGGAGAAATAACGCCTTCGGCATCATAGCCGTCTGTCTCTGTCAGACGAACCAGATTGCCGCCGTCGGGGTCAGCTTTAAAAATATCAAACGAAGGATAAACTCCCCAGACATAGCCGCGAGACATATCCGGTTTTGGCGGGCAGTCGGCCTCGTTTAAGTGAGTTGAAGCATAGATTATGTAACTGTCATCGGGAGCTATAAAACCGCAGCTGGTAGTGCCTTTACCGGAAGAGACCATCTTTGGTTCGGAGCCATCGGCATTAATTGTAAATATGGCGTCGCAGGAAAGTCCGTCGCGGGTTGACTGAAAAATTAAGCGGGAACCGTCGCGCGAAAAATAGGCTTCGGCATTCTGCCCGCCAAAGGTGATTTGTCTGATATTAGCGAAATGCTTTTCTCCGTCAAAAATAGTGGCATTTGATTTTTTCTGCGCCAGTTTTTCAGCCTGAGCTTTCTTAAAAGTTGCTTCATCAACTTTTTCACCGCAGCCTGCAGCTATGATGATGATGATTGTCAAAATTGTCAGTAATAGCCGCTGGCCCGCCATGACTACTTTTAGCATTTAGCAAAATCCTTTCTCTTACATATCAATTACAAAAACACTATCTTTTTTACAATTGCATAATATCAGCCGGAGGTCAAATGAATAATAGGATTATCGGGTGCGTTTTACTCATAAGTTTCAGCGCCAGTCTGACTTTTGCCCAAAACCAGGAAGATATTTTAGAAAAAGTTCTAAGCGAAGTCGGCTTTACTAAAAATGATCTGGGCTATCAGCCCAAAGGCTACTGGAACCGCTTTCCGCTGGATATCCCCTATAAACTAACCTCGTTTGACGACCTCTTGGCCGAGCCTTTAAAACTTTATGACTACGCCCGGGTGATGAGCAATGCTGTTGAACTCTATCTGGATCCGGCCTATGCCGACAGCGCGGATGACGGCCTTTACAAATTAGTTTATAATCTTGGAGTTGATAAACGAGAGGGTGGCTTTCGCTCGTATTCGGCCAATCTTATGCCTGCACCCGATACAGAGAACCCGATAGCCGAAGCAGTTCAGAGGTTATATGAACAGGCCGGTCTAAAACGTGAGCATTTCGCATTTGGTCAAAATTCCGGTTATCCGGGGCTTGATTCTATTATTTCTGAACAAACTTCAATACTGCCGGACACAGTTAGAACTATTATCGCTGAGCTGATTGTAAACCTTGGCGAAGCTGTTCATTGGCGAAATATAGCTATAAGAAATTGCGACTATGAAACTTTGCAGAAAGTTTTTGCGATTCGTGACCTGGCCGAGACGCAGAGCGACGGCACCGTTTATTATCCGGAGATAGATGATATAGCCAACTGTATTGACTGGCAGTCTTTGTATTATGCGGCACTCAAAACTGCTGCGGCAGCAGAGCAGGCAGAGAGAAAATTACTTAAGTGGACTGACAGAGTCGCCACAGAATTTGAAATTGAGATTGCAACGCCTTTCGGAAAAATTGCTATTTTGTCACCGACCTATATTAGAAAACAGATGCCTCCGGCCAAATTTTTGTCGGGCATACGGGCTTCGAGACCGGCTTATTTTGAGATGGACGCTACTGATTTTCTGGCCATAATAGATTTTGGCCGCATGTCTATTTATCAGGGTTCGGCCGGGGCGACCTCGTCGCTTGATAATCCGATTTCGGTCATCATTGATATGGGCGGCAACGACTACTACGGCTATCAGAGAAAACATTATCCACCGACAACAGGTGTGGGAATTCTGGGAATAGGCCTGGTGATTGACTCTGAAGGCGACGACCATTATAACGGCTCGACCTTTGCGCAGGGGGCGGGATTTTTTGGCGTCGGTGTGCTGCTTGACCGTGAGGGTAATGACAAGTACAAAGCCGAAGTTTCATCACAGGGCTGCGGCTATTTTGGAATCGGTTTGTGTCTGGACGGAACCGGTCATGACAAATATTATCTGTACGGCGACGGTCAGGGTATGGGTGGTGTCGGCGGTGGAGTGGGCGTGCTGGCTTCGTTTAGCGGCAATGACAAGTACACAGCTGAGCCTTATTCAAAAGTTTTTGACCGCGGCGACTATCACAGTAAGAATGTCATAAACGGCAATCAGGCCCAGGGCGCAGGGTTTGGCAGACGGGGCGATGGCTCTGATGGACACAGTTGGGCGGGCGGTCTTGGCGCGATAATTGATATTAGCGGCGATGACCATTATTACTCAGGCAACTTCACGCTCGGTGTCGGCTACTGGTTTGGCACCGGCAT
>JADFLZ010000530.1 GCA_022564135.1 Candidatus Zixiibacteriota bacterium | reverse complement strand
ATCAGGCAACCAGGCACCACTTTTAAGCTCTATCGGTTCACAGTCGGTGACAGAAGGCAATAATCTTAACTTCAGCATAACAGCCAGCGACCCCGACAGCACCATCCCGGCTCTGTCAACTTCAAGCTTACCAACCGGGGCATCATTTACCGACAACGGCGACGGCTCCGGAACCTTCGACTGGTCACCCGACTTTACCCAGAGCGCTGTCTATAGTCTGACCTTCTACGCCTCTGACGGCTTACTTATTGACTCGGAAGTGGTCACCATCACCGTCAACGAAGCCGGTAACCAGGATCCTGTCCTGGCCACTATCGGACAGAAGTTTGTACTTGAAGGCGCCAATCTTAACTTTACCATCTCAGCCACGGACGCCGACGCTACCATTCCCAGCTTAATTGCCACCGACCTGCCCATCGGCGCCACTTTCATCGACAACGGCGACGGCACCGGAACATTTGACTGGACACCGGCCTTTATTCAGAGCGGTACTTTCTTTGTCTTCTTCTTCGCCTCTGACGGACTGGTCTCAGACTCTGAAATTGTCAGAATAACCGTTAACGAAGCCGGCAACCAGCTGCCGGTCTTAAGCGCTATCGGAAGTCAGTCAACACCTGAAGGCATAAACTTAAGCTTTGCTCTCTCTGCTGTTGACCCCGACAGCACCATCCCGACCCTGTCAACCTCAGCCCTGCCGACCGGAGCAATATTCACCGACAATGGCAACGGCACCGCCAGCTTTGACTGGACACCAACTTTTGATCAGAGCGGCTCCTATAACGTCATTTTCTTCGCCTCTGACGGCGCCTCAAAAGATTCCGAAGTGGTCACCATTACCGTTACCGAGGGCGGCAACCAGGCCCCTGTCCTGGCAACTATCGGCAACAAGACCGTTTTAGAAGGAGTAAATCTTAATTTCGCTATAAGTGCCACAGATGTTGACGCCACCATCCCCATCCTGACCACCTCAAGTCTACCGAGTGGCGCCATATTCACAGACAACGGCGACGGCTCAGCATCTTTCGACTGGACACCAAACTTTATCCAGAGCGGGACATACAACGTCACCTTCTATGCCTCCGACGGCTCACTTGTCGACAGTGAAGTAGTCAACATTACCGTCAACGAAGCCGGTAACCAGACCCCAGTCTTAAGCACAATCGGACCTAAGTCTACCACCGAAGGCGCTACTCTTAGCTTCAGCCTCACAAGCAGCGACGCCGACAGCACCATCCCGGCTCTCTTCGCCCTCTCACTGCCGGCCGGCGCCATATTCACCGACAACGGTGACGGCACCGCTGACTTTGACTGGTCGCCAGACTTTACCCAGAGCGGGACGTATAACGTCACTTTTTATGCGTCTGACGGTTCAGCCGCTGATACAGAAATTGTTTCTATCTCTGTCAGTGAAGCCGGCAACCAGACTCCAATACTGACAGCCATCGGAGCACAAAGCACTTCTGAAGGTGTCAGCTTAAACTTTTCTCTCTCGGCTACCGACGCCGACAGCACCATCCCGGTCCTGTCTGCTCTCTCACTGCCCGCAGGAGCCATCTTTACCGACAATGGCAACGGCAGCGCCTCTTTTAGCTGGACACCAGACTTTACCCAGGCCGGCAGCTATAATGTCACCTTTATCGCCTCGGACGGCGTCGCCGCTGACTCCGAAATCGTCACCATTACCGTCGGCGAATCAGGCAACCAGGCACCAGAGCTGACTGCCATCGGCTCCAAGTCAGTAACCGAAGGAATAAACTTAAACTTTGTAGTCTCAGCCTCAGATGCCGACAGCACCATCCCCACCCTCTCGACTTCGAGCTTACCCTCAGGCGCGGTCTTCACCGATAACGGTGACGGCAGCGCTTCTTTTGACTGGACACCAAACTTTATCCAGAGCGGCAGCTATAACATCACCTTCTATGCCAATGACGGCTTCCTGAGCGACTCCGAAATAGTTACCATCACCGTCAACGAAGCTGGCAACCAAAACCCGGTACTGGCCACCATCGGAC
>JADFLZ010000529.1 GCA_022564135.1 Candidatus Zixiibacteriota bacterium | reverse complement strand
TGTCGGCGGCAACATGCCATCCGAATGCCTCGCACGGCAGTCAATCCATTCGAGGCATTGCACCCGTTCATAGAATGGCCCCCAATGGCACGCCCGACTTCACCGCTTGACCGCGTACTGCTGCACCTGACGGACTCCCGGCGAGTGGTGATCGCGCCGCACGATGTCTACTACTTGGAGGCCTCGGGAGACGAAACGATCGTCCGGCGGCGGAGCCGGATCCTTCCGGGCCGAGCTCAGCAATCTACTGGAATCGAGTAGTATCCGTGAAGGACTGAGCAACCGCCCATTGACCGAACAGGACGTGGCGAATGGCCTGCTGGAGGCCCTCCGAAGCGGCATTCGCGACAGCACAGCGCGGGCCTCGCGCACAAACGGCTACCTGAATCATCCTGACCTGCATATCCCCGTGCCGCCGCGCGTGCAAAACGTCGCCGACAGGCTGCGCAGAGCCACCGCCATCATGTATGAATTCGATCCGCTGCAGCATCACGGCTGGTTTGTGTTGACCGAGGCCGACCTCGAATGCTACCCGGAAACCTACTTTCCGCATGAGTTGTTCAGGCACTCCAAGGCCCTGCTGCCGGGTCAGGGGCGCAAGCTGAGTCTACATCTCAAAGATGATAAGTCGGACAACCTTGAGCAACCCTTTTGGAATTTAAGCAACTATGTGATTACCAGACTATCGCAACATGACTATCCCAAAAACGCCTATCAACTAAAAGGCTTATTAAGCCAATTTATGCTCCTACCAACGCTATACGTACAGGGCAGGGATGGGAAAGGTATTTACAAGAAATTTAGCTTTGCTCGAGCGCGAAAAGATTTCAGTTCTTGGCAGTGGACTACTATGGATGAAGTTTCCGAAATCCGGGCTGACTGGCATGTTGACATCCCTCTTCTCAAAAAGAAACTTCTAGCCAGCGACCATTTTTTCAGGCGTCGATATGCGAGAAAATTTGGTCCGGCCATTCCAGAAAAAGTTAAGCAAAGCCTGACTTCCAAATTTTACCAACGCATGCATCACCTGGTCGTCATGATGCAAGAGAAACTCAAAAAGATTGTGCCCAGCGAACCCACCAAGCAATTTTGTCTGGAAAATGCCTCATAGTGGAGCGTTTGGCATATCATCCGGCAACCGGCAATCAAAAATAAATGTTTTTTTAGCCAATTTAGATCCCACCATTTGAGGTCTAAATTAAGAAAACACGTCCGGTTATGCTCAGAGGAGGTGATTTTACGAATAGAAGGAAACAAACTAATTATAGAGCCGGAAAAGATCGAAAGAAAAAAATTAAAGATAAAGTCAGAAATTATTGATGAATTAGTTACCTAACCTATCAATTCTCATCAGGCGGTATTCGAAAAAAGCTTAAGTTTCGAATTTTCTGAAATTAAATTGTAATCCGAGTCGTAGTGCAACAGTTCACAAGAATAATCAATAGCTACAACCGAAATTATTGCATCGATGGCTGAAATAGTTAAGCCTTTACGCCGTGATCTAAAACCTAAATCCGCGGCTTGTTGCCAATGCCTTTCTTCAATATTCAACCAATGCAGGGCTTCTAATCGAGATTCCGTTTCCTCGCGTTCCTTTTGATTTCTGGTGCCTTGAATAAGTTCTAAAAAGACAGGACCCGTAATAGCAACCCGATCCTCTTCTAATAAAGTGGTAACCCATTTTTTAATTTGGGGGAATTTTTTGCGAGCAAGAAAACATATCCAGGCGCTGGTATCTACTAAGACTAAATTTCTCGGCGCAGTCATCATTGCTTCTTATTCAGACGGTGTTTTTTAGTTCGTCTGAGCCGAAGTTCCTTTAATTCTTCAAAAGAAAGCTCAAGTAAATCGCTGCCCTTTAACGATATGAGTTCTTGTCTATAACGGGCACGGATAAGCTCTTTAAGCGCAGTATGAACAGTTTCTTTTTTAGTCCTGGCTTTCGTGATTTCCATAGCTTCTTCGAGAAGCTGTTCATCAATGTCGATTAAGGTTTTCATACGAAACTCCTGTA
>JADFLZ010000528.1 GCA_022564135.1 Candidatus Zixiibacteriota bacterium | reverse complement strand
GCATCCCGCAGCTTTTATACCTCCAAATAGGGATAGCGAAAAATCATGCGCTTTGGGCTGGTAGCCAACTTACAGCGGGATGGCACTAAGCAGGCTGTCGCTGATTTTCTTGACTGGTCTGAGCAGTCCAAGACAGAGATTTTTGTATGGGACGGCCTGAAAGAAATCGCGGCCGGTCAATCTTACTGCACATATGAAGAACTCCCGGATAAGTGTGATGTGTTAGTGTCAATGGGCGGTGATGGCACTCTCATTCATTCTGCCAGGATGGTAGGTAACAAGAATACTAAATTGCTGGGCGTCAATGTCGGTTCGCTGGGGTTTCTGACACAGATTACGCCGCTATCGATGATTCCCTGCTTAGACCGAATCATCAAAGGGGACTACAACGTCGAAGAGCGCATGGCCCTGACAGTAAAAATAAATAGAACGGGCGAGACCTTTCATGCTCTCAATGAAGCAGTCGTAGATAACGGGGCTATCAGCCGTATGATAGATATCCGGCTGCAGGTCAATGGCGAAGATATCGTTAACTACCGCTGTGACGGCCTGATTATCGCCACTCCTACCGGTTCCACAGCTTATTCGCTGGCGTCCGGCGGACCGATTTTGCATCCGACAATGCAGGCAATAATCGCTTCGCCTATCTCGGCCTTTTCGCTAACAACTCGTCCGATGATTTTCAGAGCAACAGACGAAATGGAATTGACTGTTCGTTCCCGGCACGGAGGGGCAGCTCTTACAGTTGATGGTCAGGTAATGAGGGAACTGGAAGACGGTGATATTGTTTCAATAAAGCGGGCAGATTTTGCTTACCAGTTTATTGCTTTTGAGGAAAATTCCTTTTATCGTGTCTGCCGCACAAAACTGCATTGGGGGCTTTTGCCATCGGGAGAGTCGGATTAAATTCAAATTGCAGTTTGTGCCAAAAGGCTGTAAATTATAGTTGGTTTGGTCGCCCACCGCTTGCGGTGGGATCCTGACGGTTGTAAGCGGGAGTAACTCAGTTGGTAGAGTCACAGCCTTCCAAGCTGTTGGTCGCGAGTTCGAACCTCGTCTCCCGCTTTTTTTTGCTGACAGCTTGAACGATGATTCAGTTAGCACGGTCCCGGCGCCGGGCCGCCGCGGAAAATTCTATCTACCAGGAAAGTCAAATCAAGAATATTATGAGGCGTGCCGTCGGCGTTTATATCTGCTTCTTCAGGGCAGTCGGATGCCGCTCCGCCTCTGAAAATTCTATCTACTGCAAAAGTCAGGTCTAAGATATTAGCGTCATCACCATCGCCATTTAGGTCGCCACGATTGCCATCACAACAATTCGGTAATAATTTCGATACAAATGCATCCTGGCCACTCTGATGTGTTGCCTGATAGGGGTTGAGTGTCGGGAAATCGGTGGACCATGTATATCCCATCACATACGCCGCCCCGGAAGTATCTACCGCTATGCCAAAGCAATTATCAATATCAACTCCACCTAAGTAGGTACTGTAAACCAGACCGTTGCCGGAACTGCTTAACTTGGTGACAAAAACATCAGAAAAACCCTGATATGTTGCCTGATATGGGTTGAGCATCGGGAAATCGGCGGAGGAAGTATTTCCCGCTATATACGCCGCTCCGGAAGCATCTACTGTTATGCCATAGCCTTCATCCCGACCACTACCACCTAAGTAGGTGCTGTAAACCAGGCTGTTGCCGGAACTGCTTAACTTGGTGACAAAAACATCTTGAGTACCACTCTGATACGTTCCCTGATAAGCGTTGAACATTGGGAAATCAGGAGAATCTGTTTCACCAGTGATATACGCCGCCCCCGAAGCATCTACAGCGATGTTATACCCATAATCATTATCACCACTACCACCTAAGTAGGTGCTGTAGACCAAGCTGTTACCGGAACTGCTTAACTTAGTGACGAAAACATCAAACTTACCCTTTAATGTTCCCTGATACGGATTGAGTGTCGGGAAATCGGCGGAACGTGTCCATCCGGTCACATAGGCCGCCCCGGAAGCATC
>JADFLZ010000527.1 GCA_022564135.1 Candidatus Zixiibacteriota bacterium | reverse complement strand
TTTGAAACTTATCTGCGAAGTCGGGCTGGCGCGCGAAGTAAACGTTGGAGACGGCGTCACCCGCTACGACCGGGTTACCCGCCAGCCGCACGGGCATTTCTACTGCGTTAGCTGTAAAAGTTTAGAGGAGTTTGACTTAAATGAAATAGCCGGCAAACTTGCCAAAGTAGCCAGCGCCGAAAAATTTGAGACAGAGTCTTTCAAAGTAGAAATAGAAGGCGTCTGCAAGAGCTGCCGCGATAAAGAAAATAGAAAAACGAAGCGCAGTCTCTCAGTGTCTCCAAAAATTTCCAGAGCAAAGCCAAGCAAGAAGAGATAAACAAAATTTATTTAACGAAGAGAATAAAATGTGCCAATTAGACAAACTTAACGCAGGGCAGAGCGCAACTATTATTGGCTTTGAAAAGGACGGCAATGTCACCCGTCGTCTGATGGAACTGGGACTGGTGCCGGGCAGAAAAATTACGCTGGTGCGCCAGGCGCCTCTTCGTGACCCGGTACAGCTCAAAGTTGGTTCGAGCAGGCTGTTTATCAGGAGAGCTGAAGCCTCACTGGTGCAGGTTGATACGGAAGAACCTACTGTTGCCCCAAAATGAGCCGAGCGGCAGCCACAAAGTCAGCTAAAGACACCAGAGTAATTACTATCTGCGGAATCCCGAATTCCGGCAAAACCACCATTTTTAATGCTATCACCGGCCTCAAGCAGAGTGTAGCCAACTATCCCGGCGTAACGGTCGAAAAAGTTACCGGCAAATTCACCATTGCCACCACTAAGACCGAAGAATACACGCTGATTGATATCCCCGGGACTTATTCCTTGACTCCCTTTTCTCCCGACGAAAGAATAGCAACCGCCGCTTTGTGCGGGCTGATAGATGGCGAAAAGCTTTCAGATGCCATCGTCTGTGTGGTCGATGCTACCAATCTCGAAAGAGGTCTGAGTTTTATTTTCCAAATTCTGCAAATAGGCCGGCCGGTAGTAGTGGCGCTTAATATGATCGACCTGGCCAAGAGGCAGGGACTTCAGATTGACGTCAAGGCGTTGTCAAAAGCGATAGGCGGTGTTCCGGTAGTGCCGCTGGTAGCCACAGCAGGAACCGGCATAGCCTCTCTCAAAGCAGAGATGGCCAGAGCGACCAACGCCGTAGCGCCTCCCAGCGGCGGCTTTTATGATGAATCTGTCGAACAGCTGCTTGGCAGAATGTCACAGGTAAGCGGTAACGGTCACCGGCACCGGGCTGAACTGTTAAGATCAATTTTTGATGAGCCCGAAAAATCGTCAAGTAACGGCGGGAGACTGCACTCTCTTGATGAGATAATCAAAGAAGGCCGGGCAGCTTTGATTGAAAAACATGGCTCGCTCAGCCTGGCCTTAAACGCCCGGCTCGGCAAAAGAGCTACAGAAATAGCTGAAAACTCGATTACCAGAATTGAAGCTCGCGATGAAACCATCTCCGATACGATAGACAAATATTTATTACATCCCCTGCTCGGTCCGCTACTGCTGGCGGCAGTTATGGTTTTCATGTTTCAGGCAATATTCAGCTGGGCGGAACCGCTCATGAACGGGGTCGACTATCTTTTTGGTCAGCTTTCTATCTCTGTCAGTTCATTGATGGCCGAAGGTCCCTTGCGATCGCTGTTGACTGACGGCATTATCGGCGGTATCGGCTCTGTCATCATATTTTTACCTCAAATTGTAATTCTCTTTCTGTTTATTTCGGTGCTCGAAGATTCCGGCTACCTGGCCAGAGCGGCCTTTATGGTCGATAAAATGTTTCACTGGTGTGGTCTCTCGGGAAAATCTTTTATTCCTCTGCTTACTTCCTATGCCTGTGCCATACCGGGTATTATGGCTACCCGAACTATCGAAGACCGCAAACTTCGCCTGATTACCATCATGGTAGCGCCGCTGATGACCTGCTCAGCCAGACTGCCGATATACGCCATCATGATTGCCGCTTTTATTCCCTATCAAATTGTGCTCGGTGTTTTTAATCTTCAGGGACTGGTGCTGACAGCGCT
>JADFLZ010000526.1 GCA_022564135.1 Candidatus Zixiibacteriota bacterium | reverse complement strand
AGCCAGCGCAGGGATTTCAATCTTTTTGGCACTTACCGATTACCTGGCGCTGTAAGACGGAAGTGACCGCATGACAATATCATTTAGTTCGAGTGATGCTTCGGTAGATTCAGTGGGAGCCGGTAATCCTGCTACGATGCCTGCAGGCGCCGGCTGGCAGAACACCAATCCGCACAACCTGCCGGCAGCGACTGTGATCGGTTCGGGCGGCACGACTAATCTATATCTGGGTGGTAAAGTCTTGCCTACCATAGACCAGACTGCAGGAGCGTATACCGGTGATATCATCTTAACCGTAGCATATACTGGAAATTGAAGAAGTTAGAAATGAAATTAATAGAAATAAATAACAATCCAAGAATAAGGCTCAAATAAGGAGTAACAACATGCGATTAAACGTAAAGAATCGTTTTGTAAAGATCATTCTGTTTGTTGTGCTGGCGGCTGTATTGGCAGTTCCGTCGGCAGTAAACTCTCAGGATGTTGCCACAGGTTCGGCTACAGCTACGGTCTTGACCGCTCTGGCTGTATCGTCATCCGCCAACCTTGTTTTTGGTAACGTCTATCAGGGCGTTGCTACAACAATTGCCACCGTTAACGCCGCGGCAGGTATTTACGCCATAACCGGTCAGGCCAGCGCTGGTATCGCCATCTATATGGCTCTGCCTGACTACGTTGCCCTGGCTGACGGCAGTGACAGAATGACTATAGCTTTCAGCTCAACTGATGCTTCAGTAGATTCACTCGGCGGAGCTGATCCGACTGGTATGGTTGCAGGAGCCGGTTGGCAGAACACTAACCCTCACAGTTTCCCGTCTGCGACAGTTATTGGCTCGGGTGGAACAACCAATATTTATCTCGGCGGTAAAGTTATTCCGACTGTAGACCAGACAGCCGGTGCCTATACTGGCGATATTGTTTTGACAGTCGCCTATAATGGTAACTAAAAAAAGTTGTAGACTGTTGAACGACTTAAAGAGATAATTGCTTTTGATAATTTGCCGGGGAGCTGCCTCGAGCAGGCTGCTCCTTCTGGCACTGTAAGAGACAATAGTAAACATTGGAAGGTTACTATGACTACAAAATGGCAGAATTGCCAGATTCCTATTAAAGGGCGGCACTTAATTGCAGGCGCACTGTTTGCCCTTACTCTCTTGATACCCCAGGTCAACGCAGGCGTTTTAGTAGCACCTACTGTCGTCTTTATGGACGAGCACAAGAGAACCGGCCGCATCACTGTTCAAAACCCGTCCGACGAACCCAGAGAAGTTACCATTCGCATGAGTTTCGGACTGCCCACATCGGACAGCCTCGGAAACGTCTTTGTCAACCTTCAGGACTCAGGCATCACCGATGTAAAAGCGGCCACCAGCTGGGTCAAGCCTTTTCCCCGCAAGATGCTGCTTCAGCCGGGAGCGACTCAGGTTGTTCGGTTTGTGGCCAGACCTCCCAAGGATCTGGTTGACGGCGAATACTGGGCGCGGGTTGTGGTTACTTCGCAGGAAGGAAAAACCTCACTGCCCAGCCCAACAGGTGAAGGTCAGATATCTACTGTGCTTAATATGATTATGCAGACTGCAATTATGCTAAAATACCGTCAGGGAGATCAGGTTGCTCACCTCAAATTGAACGGCGTAGTTGCCTCCCAGGAAGACACTCTGGTGAACGTCATAGTCGATTTGTCCAGCACGGGCAATGCCTCGTACGTAGGCATGATGCACTGCCGCTTATATAATGCTGACAAGCAGGAGATAGGCTATCGCCGCTTTGACCTGGCGGTCTATCATGATTTAAAAAGGCGGGTAACTTTTCCTATAGCGTCCTATATGAACGGAGGGCCTTATTCATTTGAACTATTCATTACACCAAACGGCCGCAAGGATATTGCCGCTGAGTATCTGATAAGAGGCAACGAAATCGAATACTCAATGACTCTTCCGTAGTATCGTTTCTGATGTAGAAGGACCTGCTTAAGATGTTGGCTGTAGAAGTTAAATCAAAGTTTACAAGCAAGACAACGCTCTTTC
>JADFLZ010000078.1 GCA_022564135.1 Candidatus Zixiibacteriota bacterium | reverse complement strand
CTTCGTGTCTGTTATCGTTGTCGCGAATGTCAACTTCTTCGATTAGAAGGCGCGAGTTGCGAACGACTATGGCGGCATCGGTGGCGTTGCCGTCAGCATCGCGCCTGCCGCCGGTAATGGTCAGATTTCTGATAATGGAGTTGGGAGAATTTACGAAATAAACTCCATAGCCGCCCTTGGTGAGAAGAATAGTTTTTTGTCTATTGGCGCCAATTATAACCAGCGACTTATTCTTGATAATGAAACCGTAGCTGGCAGCTACCAGAGTTCTGGGGTCAGGGCAGTTGCCGCAGAGTGAGTCCGTGAAAGCAATCGGCGCGGCGTCATAAACTTTAGCAGACAGAAGTATGGTATCGCCGCTTGAGGCGAAATTAATTACAGCTTGAAAATCGGTGCCGCGCTCAACCGTAAGAGTAGCGCCACTAGCTGAAGCAGCGACTAACAACAGAAATATTAAACCGGCTTGAATTCGTAATCTTTTCATTTTATCAGACTCATTGGCTAAATTAACAGGCCATAAGCCTCATAACAAGCAGCCAAATTTATATTGACTAACCTATAAGAACAGCTATATTCACCGATATTATTTAGGCAAGCCTAAACAATTAGTTAGGTATAATTAACATGATATTAAGCGAGTCAATAGAAGATTATCTGAAAGCAATTTACGCCCTCCAGAGAGAGGCCGGCAAGGTACTGACCACACAACTGGCTGAGCGTCTTGAGGTTAAGCCAGCATCTCTGACAGGTTATGGCACTATTTGCTGATTTCGGTGGTGGCGCTAACGGTCGTAGCCGCCTTTGAATCGGTTGGTGCAATTTTAGTAGTGGCCATGCTAATAATTCCCGGCGCCACCGCCTTTTTAATTACCAGAAATTTACGGCTAATGCTGATTTTATCGGTCTTATTCGGAGTGGCCTCGGCCCTCGGCGGCTATTACGGGGCGACGCTTACAAATACATCTATCGCCGGGTTTATGGCTGTTGCCGGCGGGCTTATTTTCGCTCTGACCCTGATTATTAGAAATGTGATTGACAGAACCCAGGCTTTGAGCACAGTTTCTCTTCAAGAAGCAGGCGATAACGCCTGATAACTGAAATTTTAAATCTATAAGTAACTCTCAGCTCTTGTCAAAAAGCGCAGCTATAATTTTATCCCGGCAGTGCCTGAGGCCTTCGCTTTCAGAGCCTTGGGTCAGAAAACTAAGTGAGGCGGTTGGCTTTGTTAAGAGAGAAAAGCTGACTCTCATCTCATCTGTAGGCAGCCGTAACTGGGAGATAATAACAGCCTGCGCCGTGCTTAATGATGTTCCGCTGAGGCTGCTGCTGCCGGTCAGCGGAAATTCAAGTTTCGAACTGCTTAAGTCAAAAATTTTCCGCCAGTTTTGTCTGTCAGCCAGCAGAGTGAAGTTTGATAGAATCAATAGCAAAAGTTCCAGTGACCCAACGCATGCGCAACTGGCAAGTATCCGGGACGAAACTATAATCGACCAGGCAGATATTCTCATGCCGGTGTCTGTCAGGCCGGGCGGA
The DNA here is from genome assembly GCA_022564135.1 of Candidatus Zixiibacteriota bacterium. GTDB lineage: Bacteria > Zixibacteria > MSB-5A5 > GN15 > FEB-12 > JACZWU01. The sequence goes on along the minus strand of JADFLZ010000078.1, from coordinate 6,622 downwards.
AATATGTCTAAGCTGTTATCAAAATCAGAGGCAGACGGGAAAACTATTGTCAGAGAATTTGAAACTGAATACGAAAAGAAGAAAAGTAAACTTGCTTACCAAATCGACAGCAGCGCTCTTTCAAATAAGATTAAGGAATTAGAAAAGTCATATTTGATCCACTGGACGAGGGCCACGAATTCTAGCTGGCCAGATGAAAACAAACTCGAATTTTACAGGTCGGTATTTGGCTCAGATAAATACCGGCGAACGGCCTTTGATACTTTGCGCCAGATTCTGAGCGGTCAGTCTATCATGGCATCGTCAAAGAACATGCCCTCTAATGTCAAAACAGTTTGTTTTTCAGCTCTTGTCCCGAAAGAGGCCATACGTCTGATGAAATGGCGCAGGCGGTATAACCAGATGTCCTTTGAGCCGTTTGGAATCGGCATTGAACGAAATTATGCGATAGCACACGGCATAAAAGAAGTTCGCTATTACCAGCCGTCACAAAAAAAGCCAATAGACGGGCAGGATAACTGGTGGTGGCAGTCGGCTGGAAAGAAAACAGACTGGAGGAATGAAAAAGAATTCAGGCACAAAGGTGATTTTGATTTTTCAAAGGTACCTGAAGATAAACGGCTTATCTTTTGCCATTATAAAAGTCAGGCCAATTTTATAAAAAATCAGACAGGCTTAAGAGCGATGTCGTTTTATAATTAGGTTTAAAAGTGCTATTGCTAATAGCCGGGACAGGCAATCGGGTCGGGGCCGCCTCTGAAAATAACATCAATAATGTAAGTTAAATCCAGGATGGTCGGACCCGGTAACAAGCTGCCATCAAGATTTGCTTCCTGCGGGCATACTGCAGCAGGTCCCCCGCGGAAAATAAAATCAACCAGATAGGTCAAGTCCAGAACATTAGGTATCGGTGACGAATCGTTATTTACATCTCCGGATAGTTCACTACAGCAACCGTTAATGAGTGAATCATAAACAGCCAGAGCCGAACCGGCGCTGTTTTCCACTTCGGTCATACTGTTGCCGGCTATAATTGCGAATGAAACAGTCCTGCTTTGTCCGGCAGTCAGACTTATTGGTCCAACTGATATGACCTGAAACAGGTCAAACTTAGCTGTAGCGTAGGTTGTGGCCGAACCAAATCCGGCCGTCAGTGCCAAAAACTTTTCTGACTCGGTATAGCCTTCAGGATAATAAACTGCCGAGCCTAAATCAGTTAATGTTCCCGCTTGTAAGCCGTCTAAGACGACAGTCGCGCGAAAGTCTTCTAAGCCGCTTAGTCCGTTATAAGCTATCCAGCTGATTCCGGTAGAGTTTTCATAGCCTCCGGCATTAAAAGCAAATGATTTAATATCCCAGTCAAAATACAGTCCGACGTAGACGCCAGTAAGTGAAAACGGGTTGTCATTGGTTAAAATATATCTGAGAATAACAAAATCGTCATTTTCGGTTTCAGGGAAAGTATAAGTAAGCTGCTTGACACTAATGCCAATCGGGTTTTCGGCACGGCTGTCATCAAAGATAGCTTTTGTCTTTTGCGCTGTCTCTGAGCCCAGTAAATCAATCTGAATATTTCCGCCGGGTAGAACCCGGAAATCGCCATCGGGCTCACCTATAGAATTGCGGATGCCGTCTGATACATGCTGCGCATCAGTTGCAATAAGTAGTCCGCCTTCAAAGAGATCATTAAAGCCGCCATTGTAAGTGAATCCCGGTCCTCCAATCGGAAAGAATGAACCGAATCCTGGCGGACCAAGTCCGTAAGTGCCGAAGTTGCTGACTCCGAATTCTATATTGCCGACATTGTGTGACACCAGCGATCTTTCGGTAGGCTCACCTACCGAGAAATAGATTTTGGTAGTGTCGGTGTAGCTTGAGCCGTTGGTGATTTCTAAGTCTAAACTCAAGACAGCACCATCTTCAACTGCTGACGAAACATTTACGATTATACTGTCGTTTGAACTGACGGTATCATTATTGCCAATAAACCCAAAGAAAGCCGAGCCGCTGGTCACTGCTAAATTAACATCACTGCCAATGATACTTACTGAGACAAGAGAAACATCTGCTCCCAGATTTTGAAGTATCAATCTTCCTCTGAAAGTGCCGCCGGCAGAAACAGCTTCATGATCGAAATCGTAGACTCGAATATTCGGGTCAGGGTTGGCAGCAGAAATTTTATTGAGTGCCGCCATACAATCAATCACCCCCCAGCCGAATGTATTGTCGGGAAGAGCCAGGCCAAACTGCTGAGTTGAAGTTAATATAGCTGTCTTGATTTCAGCTACGGTGGCATTGGGGTTTTTCTGCCGCATCAGGGCTACCAAACCGGAGACGTGCGGAGCTGCGATAGAAGTTCCCGAAAGAGAACCATAAAAGCCGTTCGGCGTAGTAGAGCGAACGCCCTGTCCCGGCGCTGTGACATTTGGCTTTATAGCGCCGTTGCAATCTGACGGGCCTCTTGAAGAACCAGACCAAATAGTGGTAGGGGTAGTTAACTGAACAGCACCAACTGCAAAGCAGTCGATTGAATCCAGAGCACGATTAGCCGGGTTACGAATAGTGGAACTTCCGAACTGGCCGTCATTTCCAGCCGCAAAAATATTTACAATCCCCAGAGCTTCAAGATTTTCAATCAGTTCGTAAAAAACTTCCTGACAGCCAATATCTCTTAAGCCCCAGCTATGATTAATTACATCAGGCACGTCAGCCATCGAATTGGGGTCGCCGTCGGGATTGGCCGCCCACTCAAAAGCATCAATATAAGAAGCGCCGGTTATATCAACTATGGCAGCCGAAATCCATTTAGCGTCGAGAGCAACTCCGACGGTGTCACTGCCATCATGCCCGACCATTATTCCCATTATATGGGTGCCGTGGATATCTCCCCGGGTATTATGAGGAAACGGCTGACCATCGCGCGGGTCAAACCAGGCGGCGGCGGAGTCACCATCGTGACCTTTCCAGCTGTTATAAAGAGCCGGGTGGTCACCATCGACTCCGGTATCAAACGAGCAGATAACTCGTCCGGCACCGGTAAAGCCTGCCAGCCAGGCCTGGTCGGCATTGATATAAATAAGATTTGATTGAGTGCCGGCTGATAAAGAAGGCGACTGCTGTGCCTGAGTATTGTCTGGTTGAATTGAAGTCAGTTCCGGAAGCAGGTATATAGTCTTGATGTCATTTCTTTTTGATAATTTTTCCAACTCACCGGCGGCAATTTTTGCTTCGACAACATTGGCCAGCCAGCTGGGCTTTATCCCGGCAGACTTTCCGCTGGCTCTTAACCGCTTAAGGCTGCCCAGCAGCTGCTGTTGAGAGGCCTGGTGCGCAGACTTCAAGGAATTATATTTCTGGCTATATCTTTTTGCTCTGGTCGCAGGAGCAGCTGATTTTGAATTATTAGCAGGTAGAGTTTTCACTTTTGGAAGCTGAATCCAGACAGCTACCAGCGAATCTTTGGCCATGTTTGATATTTCAGATGACAGTTCAGGTGACAAATTTCCGGCCGTAACAAGCGGCGCCAAAAGAAGCAAAAGAGCAGATGTCAGTATGAACAAAGTTGTTTTCATAAAAAAAGAATAATTTTTAGTATATCATTATACTATCGACTAAAACGTACGGCTGTCAGATTTGTTCAATCAGCAGTATTGGCCAGGCAATTCAGCACTATTTTAACCGGCAGCTTTGGAGACAGTTTCGGTTTGCGCGGGTACGGAAGTGTAAAATTCAACGGTTTTCTTGAGTCCATCAAGAAATCCTACCGATGGTTTATAGCCGTGAGCGCTTAACTTGGAAATATCCGCATAAGAATGCAGGATATCTCCCTGCCGGGGGGGATCATACTGAGGCTCTACTTTTTTGCCCATGATATCGCCCAGATTGTCCAGCAGCTGATTAAGAGTAAATTGTGCGCCGCAGGCCACATTATACTCAGTGCCGACTATATCATCATTAGCGGCGGCCAGTAAATTAGCTGCTACTGCGTTATCAATATAGGTAAAATCGCGAGACTGTTTACCGTCGCCAAATACAACCGGGTTTTCACCATTCATAATGGCTGTTATAAATTTAGGGATGACAGCAGCGTACTCGCTGTCCGGGCTCTGATTGGGACCGAATATATTGAAATATCTGAGAGAGACAGTCGGGAATTTGTACAGTTCCCAGTAGACCCGACAGTAGTGCTCGCCGGTCAGTTTAGTGACCGCATACGGAGAAAGGGGATGAGGCTCTAAATTTTCATGTTTGGGAAGCTCTTCGGATTCACCATAAACCGAGGATGATGAAGAGCAGACAACTTTTTTGACTCCGGCGCGGCGGGATGCTTCAAGCACGTACAAGGTTCCGTTTACGTTAACTTCGTTTGAGGCTAGCGGGTCCTTTATAGAACGGGGAACCGATGGCAGGGCGGCCAGATGAAAGACACAGTCGGCCTTCTGGACTGCCTCTGAAACCGTTTCAAAATCACAGATGTTGCCGCGGCGGATTTCTATTTTATCCGCTATAGCTGCTAAGTTTTCTTCGCGTCCGGAAGAAAAATTGTCTAAAATTCTAACCTTGTGACCGTCTGCGACCAGTCTGGCTGCTATGTTTGAGCCAATAAATCCGGCACCGCCGGTTATCAAATATTTCATTTAATTGAGTCTCTTTATTCTCTTAAAATTTGTTACTTCTGCTACTATTTCAATATCGGTAATTCTTAGTTAATCGTAAACAGGCTTTCTGAATTATTATTCGCTGTTTTGGAGGCGGTATAAATTATGCTTGGTGCGGTTCTCGGAGCCAAATGTCTTGATAAGCTCATAATTGCTCAAGAATATCAAGTCAGTGGCAAATCGGCCGGTAATTCTCATTGGGGCGGCCACTACCCAGTCCGGTCTGTTATCCAGAATGAAGCCAAGATAATCCCCTCGCCTGTTATAGGCTGCTGCAGACGGAGTTACCAGCCCGTCCCGGTCTAAGATATAGAGATTACTATAATAGCCGGTATTGCCAATATAGCGAGCGGCGACTACAGCATCTGGCTTGGCATTACTTTTGAGATACAAACCGATTGACTGATGAACTTCAGTTAGATAATTCTCATATTCTTGATAGTAGCCAAGCTGACGGTAGCCATAAAAAAGCATGGTTATGCTAATTAATAAAGGTAATCCGATTGAAAACAGCCGCTTATAGCTGGCATCGATCTTGAGTTTGTCCCACAATAATGGCAGAGCAGCAGCAGCCAGCAGCAGATAGACAGGATATATCGGCACCGGATACCAGAAGAAAAGGGCAGTTTTACTAAACGTAAAAAAAGCTATCATCGTTAGTAGCCAGATAATTGCGAGTTTTCCAAAATTTTGCTTAGCCAGCAGCCACCAGCAGCCAAAGAGAGCCGCTAAAGAGAGCAGCCAGCCCAGCGGATTATGCCAGCCCAGCAGATACACCAGTTTCTCCAAAGCAGAGCGCGTCTCAATATATGAATACAAAGCCAGTTTGCCGGTTATAGAGCCGGGCACAATCGACCCGAAATAAAAATAAGAAAAAGCCAGCCAGGGGATAAGTATTGATAGCGGAATAATAAAATAAGCTGCGATATTTCGCCTGTCTTCATAGCAGTTGACTGCAAATAAGAGAGCCAGCAATAGAGCGCCTTCCGGCCGGGTCAGCGTGGCCAGCGTGGCCAGGGCCAAGCTGTAAATTTGCATTTTTCTAAATTGAAAATAGAAAGCAGCAATTATCAAAAGTGAAAAAAGGGCAGTTTCCATACCGCTGGTGTCAGCAACAATAGATCGCGGCCACAAAATATATACGAGCAGGGGCAGCAGTGAAAATTTTCCAAATCTAAGTCTTTGTGCAAAGCGGTAAAGAATTATCGAAGTCAACCCCGAACAGACAAGCGAGATAAGCAAGGCGGCGCTGTGGGCGGTTAGTTTGACGGCCAGCAACAATGCAATCAGAAAAGTAAACAGCGGTGTGGTCGTGCCCAGAATTCTTTCACCTATGTTATAGACGAAGCCGTGGCCGGCTATAATATTTTCAGCGTAGCGGAAAGTGATAAGAGCGTCATCGGCAGTAAAACCTGAGAGCAGATAAAAAGCGATTCTAATTATAACCGTGGCTGAGAAAATCAGTGCGAAAGTTGTTTTTTGTGAAGACACGCTAAAAGTAAAACAGCCGGTTTTCTAAGACCAGCTTCTGGTTATTTTTTAAACGGCTTATGAAGTCCCTGTTTTCTTTCCGTCATATATTTTTTGGACATGCGCACAACTACTCCCGACAGAGCAATCAGCCCGATCAGGTTGGGTATGGCCATCAGTCCGTTGGCGGTATCTGCAAAGGCCCAGACTGCCTGCAAATCAAAACGGGCGCCTAACAATGTAAAAAGAATATAGACCCATTTATAAGGAAGTTTGGCGGCTGTTCCGCCTATATATTCGATTCCTTTTTCTCCGTAATACGACCAGGCAATGACAGTAGAAAAGGCAAAAAGCATAATACCCACTAATACCATCCAGCGTCCGTAAATCGGCAAGCCCTGATCGAAGGCGTTCATTGTCAAAACAGCGCCGGTATCTCCGCTTGACCAGATACCAGTAGAAATAATCACCAGTGCAGTCATAGTACAAATCAC
>JADFLZ010000525.1 GCA_022564135.1 Candidatus Zixiibacteriota bacterium | reverse complement strand
GATGACTTTTGTGATGCTTGCTAATTTCCTAACTGTCTTGATTTATGTGATTGCCAATTTGGGATGACCGATTTAGTCTCTTTATATGAGTGGTTGGGTCTACATTCTCCTGTGTTGCGACGACAGTTACTATACCGGAAGTACAGTTAATCTTCAGGGCAGAATAGGTTTGCACACTACCGGACAGATAAATGGCTGGACCGCTAGTCGGCTCCCACTAAATCTTGTCTTTTCGCAAGAATTTTATACTATTGAAGAAGCTTTGAGAGCCGAAAGACAAATCAAGGGCTGGTCCAGAGCAAAGAAAGAAGCACTTATGGACTCAGACTTTGACTTACTCGTGGAACTTGCGAAGAACTCTAAGTTGAAAGAAGCGACAGGACTTACTCGGTCTCAAGTAACACATAGAAAAGAGCGAGTTAGAAAGTCATCCTGAGCTTGTCGAAGGGTGACAATGTGGTGTCAAAGCTATCAAGGATAAACCTACTATTTTACTTCTTACCCCACCATCCCTCTCAGCACCGTCTGAAGTATCCCGCCGTTGTTGTAGTAGTCGACTTCGATAGGCGTGTCGAGGCGGGCAATGACATTAAAGGTCTTGTTGCTTTTTGATGGGTTGTCAGGAACGTTGCCGCCTTCGTTTTCCCAATCGCCAAGAGTGTCAGATTTTGACTTACTTTCGGATTTGCTGCTTTGAGAAGCGTCGCCCTTCGACCCTTTCCGCCGTGGCGGACTCAGGGTGACAGCCTTGACGGTCAGTTCATGTTTTGGTCCTAAGTCGCCGGGTAGTTCGATAGCAAAAGTTTCGTGGCCGCTCAGGCCGAGTGATTGGCGTGACTCTCCCGGCATAAACTCCAGCGGCAAAACTCCCATTCCAATCAGGTTGCTGCGGTGAATGCGTTCAAACGATTCGGCAATAACGGCTTTTATGCCCAATAGAAAAGTTCCTTTGGCGGCCCAGTCGCGCGATGAGCCCATGCCGTAATCTTTACCAGCCAGTACGACTAACGAAATGCCGTCAGATTTATATTTCATGGCCGCTTCATAAACTGTCATCTGTTCGCCTGTCGGCAGATAAGTCGTCAGGCCGCCCTCGGTGCCGGGCGCCAGCAGATTGCGCAGCCGCACGTTGGCGAAAGTTCCGCGCGTCATAACGCGGTCGTTGCCGCGGCGCGAACCATACGAATTGAAATCCTTAAATTCAACACCGGTTTCAATCAGGTACTTACCAGCCGGAGAATCTTTCATGATAGCGCCCGCCGGGGAGATATGGTCGGTCGTTATCGAATCACCTAACATACAGAGCACGCGGGCAGCTTTAATTGAGGTGGCGCCGGGTGATTCCAGCGGCATGTTTTCAAAAAACGGCGGATTCTGAATATAGGTCGAGCTTTCTTCCCAGGGGTAAAGGTCGCCGCCTTTGGCAGGAATAGCATCCCAGGTCGGGTTGCCGGAGAATACGTCGCTATAACGTTTCTTAAACATCTCAGGCGAAACTGAGGCAGCGACAATTTTCAGTATCTCACTTTGCGCAGGCCAGATATCTTTTAGATAAACCGGCTGGCCATCGCTGCCTGTGCCGAGCGCTTCAGTGGTCATGTCAATATCGGTCGTGCCTGCTAAAGCGTAGGCGACAACTAACGGGGGAGAAGCTAAGTAATTGGCTTTGGTCAGCTGATTAATGCGTCCCTCAAAATTACGGTTACCCGAAAGAACCGCCGAGGCTATCAGATTACCGCTTTCAATAGCATTTACTACTGCCTCTGAAAGCGGACCGGAGTTGCCGATACAGGTCGTGCAGCCAAATCCGACATTATGAAAGCCAAGCTGCTCCAGCGACACCATCAGTCCGGCTTTTTCCAGATAGTCGATGACCACCCGTGAGCCGGGCGCCATTGAAGTCTTCACATACGGTTTGACGTTCAAGCCTTTTTCGACTGCTTTTTTAGCCAGCAGCCCGGCGGCTACCAGTACCAGCGGATCGGAAGTATTAGTGCATGATGTAATAGCCGCAATGACCACTACGCCATGAC
>JADFLZ010000524.1 GCA_022564135.1 Candidatus Zixiibacteriota bacterium | reverse complement strand
GAGCACACCATTTTTTAGCGCGCCTTTTGACTTTGCTGGGCAGTCTGGTCGCTCTCTTTTACTTTAGAAAATCAGCACGGCTGCTTACGGATGATAAAAATAGCAAAGCAGCAGACTATGCAACTATAGCTCTGGCATTCTCGCCGGTCTTTCTCTTTTACAGCTATAAGATTATGCCCGATATCTGGATGCTGATGTTTATGTTTCTTTCTCTGTTTTTCTTTTTGAAACATGTAGAAACAAAAAGATGGCAGCAGCTTGCGGCATCGTCTCTGTTTCTGATTCTTTCGGCCAGTATAAAACCACTCAGCCTCTGTCTCCTTCTGCCTTACTTAATTTATCTGTTTCAAAAAAATTACGGCACCAAAAGAGCCATAGCTACTATCGGAATTTATAGCAGCATCACTCTTAGTTTTGTGGCGGGCTGGTATCTTTATGGCGTTTACTTAAACTCTATTCATCAAAGCGAAGCGTTTTATATGGGCGATTTGATATTAAAATCGCCGGAATACCTGATGAAATCTCAGTTTTATAAAAAGCTGTTTTTGCAATGGCCGTTTGAGTTGTGGATTGGCTGGGCGCTGCTGCCTGCTTTTTTCTGGGGCGCCTTAAAATTTAAGCAGGAACGAAGCGGCCAATTTGTTTTAGGCTGGATAATCGGCTGCTATATTGTATTTGCAATCGTGGCCGCCCACGCCGGTTCGCATGATTACTATACTCTGATTATCGCAGCGCCGCTGGCCATGATTTCGGGCCGGGGTTTGTATTTACTTTCGCTTAAACCAAAATTGAAAGTTCCCCTGCTAATTTTCCTGCTGATAGTTCTGCCGGCAGTCAGTTTCATAAGAATCTCCAGCCGCTTTGCCGATATCGAAGAGTTTGATCTTATGCGCGAGTCAGCCATAAAGCACATTGATATTAACGCTCTGGTAATAGTTGATGAATCGACCAGCGCTATACGGCTTTATCAGTTAAACAGAAAAGGCTGGGCCTATCGTGATGAAATCATTAGCGTTAAGATAAAACCGCTAATAGCCCGGGGCGGAGAATATCTGCTTTTAAGAAAGCCAATCGAAGAATACGAAGAAGCTATGTCGCTCTTGGTGCATGACAGCGTTATAATGTTCGGCCCGCTTTATGGCTACAAAACAATAAACCGTGATTGACCTGAGAGCCTGTTAGGCTTTTATTCTAATTATGCATTCAGACAAACGAGCCAGCCTGCTGATAAAAAACGCCCGGCAGCTGATTACCATGTCCGGCCCGGTGCCGCGTATTGGTCCTCAGATGAACGAGCTGGGATTAATTGAAAACGGCGGACTGGCTGCTGCTGGCGATGAAATTATCGCTGTCGGAAAGTCCGACGAAGTAGAACGGCAAACTGAGCTGGCCGAAAATTGTGTCGTTATTGACGCCGGCGGCAGCGTAGTTACCCCCGGTCTGATTGACCCGCACACCCATCCTGTTTTTTCGATGACCCGTGAAATGGAATTTGAAATGCGGACACTGGGAAAAACCTATGAAGAGATAGCAGCAGCCGGCGGCGGCATTCGTGCTTCGGTGCGTGACCTTAGAGCGACTCCAAAAGAAATTATAATGAACAAGACCAGAAAAAGGCTCGACCGGCTGCTTGCGCATGGCGTCACCACGGCCGAAGCGAAATCGGGCTACGGCCTTACTACCGAATCCGAACTGATGCAGCTGGAGATTATTAAAGAGCTAAACGATTCACATCCTATTGATCTGGTGCCGACATTTCTGGGGGCGCACGAAGTGCCCGATGAATATCAGAACAATCGCCAGAAATATATTGAAATTATTGTAAATGAAATGCTGCCGGTTGTAGCCGAAAGAAAACTTGCCGAATTTTGCGACATCTTCTGCGAGGAAAACGTATACAATATAGATGAATCTAATAAAATACAGACGGCGGCACGAAAATTGGGCCTGAAACTAAAATTTCATGCCGATGAACTCAAATCAACCGGCGGCGCAGAACTTGCCGCTTCACTTAAGGCAACTTCGGCTGATCACTTAGT
>JADFLZ010000523.1 GCA_022564135.1 Candidatus Zixiibacteriota bacterium | reverse complement strand
ATGGCCATTGGCTCCAGCACTCCAAAATCGGTAAGGTCGAAATCACCGCTGCTGTTTCTGACCGATGACGAGAGCTGTGTAGAATTCCTGCCGACAATAATGCCCGCTTCATAAAGAACATTGGCGGCTCCGTCAAAACTCAGTCCTTTACCGCCGACATTATAAATTGAGCCGGGAGCAAAACCATACTGTCCGAAATCAGAAACTGAAAATTCTAGTCTGTCTGTTGTCTGCTCAGCTATTCTGCCGAGCGGGGCAACTCCTGCTGTCAGACTGAATAATAAAGTATCTGAAATGCTGCCGCTTATATCCTGAAGGAGTAATTCGAAATTTACTTCTTCGCCATGATAAAGAGCAGAATCAAAAGAAATTTCAAACTGCGGCAGACTGAAAGCGGTAGAGCTGTTTAGCCCAAAGTAAAATTTTGAGCTGTTCATACTGATAGCAGCCTGATTACCGTTAACCGCGCTTAGTGTCCCGGTTACTTCTTCTACATTGGCGGCTTCGTTGCTGAGAGTAATCTGCAGATGAAAAGTCTCTCCGGGAAAAGGAATGGTACCTTCGGTAACAAACATGCTTTTAATTTCAAAAACGGCCAGACCGGGAGGAGGAATAAAGTTTAATATGATCGAAGCATCCGGCAGACCGTTGCCATAGGCGTTGTCTTCGCCGGCAGCTCCCAGGTCCTGGCAGGAACTGATAATGGCCTGTTTGATCTGCCCGACTGTGGCATCGGGATTATATTCTCTGATTAGCGCCACCAGACCGGCTATAAACGGCGCCGCCATCGAAGTTCCTGTCATAAATCCATAGCCGCCGTCTTTGGTAGCCGAACGGACCAAAACTCCCGGTGCGACAACTTCGGGCTTGATTTGCGTGGTATCGCAGGATGAAGGTCCCCGGCTGGAAAAGTCGCCGATGACCTTATCATTATCAACTGCCCCGACTGAAAAACTGTTTAAGGGTGTCGCGGCTCTGTCGGCCGGGTCACGCATAGTCTGGGGGTTGGGGCCTTCGTTGCCGGCCGCAAAGACTGTAACAATACCAGCCGCTTCCACATTATCAATTACTTCCCAGAATGTTTCGGAGCAAGGGCTGAAAAGGCCGCGCGGCACACCCCAGCTGTTAAGAATTACATCGGGTACATCATTGGTCGTATTTACATCGCCGTCGGGATTGAGAACCCATTGAAAGGCAGCCAGAATATCACTGATTGTTAAAGGCAGCGGCTGTCCCTGGTCTATAACGCCGGCGGTTATCCACTGAGCATCAAAGGCTACGCCGATGGTGTCAGCACCATCAGAACCGACCATGACGCCCATAGTATGGGTGCCGTGACCGACTGGATCTCTCGGCAGGCTGTCCGGGGCAACACTGGAAAACCAGGCCGCAGACAGCGAAGTGCCGTGGCCGCGCCATTTTATATTCAGCGCCGGATGATCGACTTCGACACCGGTATCAAACGAACAGACCAGCCTGCCTTTGCCGGTAAGTCCGCGGCTCCAGAGCGAAGGGATATTCAGCATCTCAATATGACTGGAGACACCGCTTGAGAGAGCCGGTGCCGCATAAGATTCTAGCGGCTGATCATAGGTGAGAGAAACATCCGGAATTACATACGAGATATTCTTAAACTGTTCGAGAGCTTTTAGTTTGCTGACCGGCAGAGTCGCCTTGAAGGCCGGTATAATCCAGAATCTGGTCGGCGGTTCTGAGGCGAAAAGATTGAGAAATCTTTCTAACTCAAGCATCTCTGTTGTTTGAAATTCACGTAACTTCTTTGAGACAAGTTTAATGCGCTCATGACGGGTCAGAATGAGTTTCGAAGAAATCGCCGCCAGTTTGCGGCTGGTATTTCCTGTCTCTGCAAAAATGACAATTTCAACCAGACTATCACTCAGACCTGACAATTTGGAAGCAGCCAGACTATTAAGCTTAGTGGACAAAATCGGGCTGTCTGAATCAGCAGCGGACAGTCCTGTAACCGTCACTAATATCGCAATTATAAGAGTTGTAAATTTTCCGGTTCTCATCTTTCTCCGAT
>JADFLZ010000522.1 GCA_022564135.1 Candidatus Zixiibacteriota bacterium | reverse complement strand
TTTATCAATTGAGGCAAACAATGTGGAATCATCGGGCAGCAGCGGAAACTCAATATCAATTCCGGCCAGATCAATCAGGCGGCTGACAATGTCCCGGGTTTGATTTAAGTTTTGTTCTAAGAGCTGCACTTTATACTGATATTTTAGCAGCCGCTGGTTTTCTTCTCTCAAATTATCGGCCATTGATGCTTCGGCCAAAATTTTACCATAGAAAACAAAAAATAAAATTATGCTTAGTATTAAAACGCCGAAAGCAGCGGCAATCGCCTGCAGCAGCCATTTGCGGACACGAATGCCACGCCTGGACTCTGTCCCTTCGGGGATGAACATAATGGTTATAAATTTCGAGCTGGCCATTTCGTATTATCAGATTCTTTTTAAAAGTGAGATTATGCGCACCAGGTCTTCTTCACCGTAGTATTCGATTTCAATCTTTCCTCTTTTAAGTCCGTGCTTAATTTTCACCGACGTTCCCAACAGTTGTTTCAAAGTAGCTTCAAAATCAGCAATCATCGGCGCTTTTCTTTTGGGAATCAAGCGTCTCTTTTTTATACGCCTGATAGTTTCTTCGGTTTCCCGGACTGAAAAAGAGCCTTTAACAATCTGGTCGGCAAACTTCAACATCTGTTCTTCGGTGGGCAGCGACAATATCGCCCGGGCGTGGCCTTCGGTCAGCCGTCCCTTTCTGACTAACTGCTGCACCGGCAAGGGCAGAGACAATAAGCGCATGACATTGGTAACTGAGGTTCTGCTTTTGTTGACGCGCCCGGCCAGCTGTTCGTGAGACAAGCCGCACTTTTCGAGTAAAGTAGTAAAGGCGAAGGCGATTTCTATCGGATTTAAGTTTTCGCGCTGGATGTTTTCTACCAGAGCCAGCTCAAGTTTACGGATGTCATCGGTTTCATCCATTATCAGAACCGGCACTTCGGAAATATTGGCGAGCTTGGCGGCACGCAACCTGCGCTCGCCGGCGATGATGGTAAAGTTGTCACCCGACCTGGCGACCACCAGCGGCTGCATGATGCCGTCGGACTTAAACGACTGCGCCAGTTCGCTGAGCCGTTCCTCGTTAAATGTCTGGCGCGGCTGCATCGGATTGGGGCTGATGCGATCAGTCGCCACCATCTTTAATTTATTATCAGTTGTATCCGTCACGGTTTTACTGGGGATCAAAGCCGCCAGGCCGCGCCCTAACGCAATTCGATTATTCATCCTGCTATTACCTCTTTGGTGAGTGACATATAATTTTCTGCACCGGTTGACATTATATCATAAAGGATTATCGGCTTGCCAAATGACGGCGCTTCTGATAATCGCACGTTTCTTGAAATTACCGTGTCATAAACACGCTCGTCGAAATGTTTGCGAACTTCGTCCGAAACCTGCCTTGAAAGATTTAGTCTGCTGTCATACATGGTAAGCACGACACCTTCAACAACAAGGCTCGGATTCAAATTTTCTTTTACTAAGTTGATAGTGTTAATCAGCTGCCCCAGTCCTTCGAGCGCGAAGTACTCGCATTGTATGGGGATGATGACCGAATCGACTGCCGTTAAGACGTTGATGGTTAAAAGCCCTAGCGATGGCGGACAATCAATGATAACATAGTCAAATGTATCCGTTATTGGTGTCAGCACTTTTTTAAGCTGATGTTCACGCGACATCATATTGACCATTTCAATCTCGGCACCGACCAGTGAAATCGACGACGGCAGGATTTTTAGGTACTCCAAATCAGTCGCCATAATAACTTCGTCGGGAGAAGCATTATTGACCAGAATGTCATAGATTGATTTTTTAATTTTATCCTTTGTAAGGCCTAAGCCGCTGGAGCTGTTGGACTGCGGGTCCATATCCACCAGCAGGGTCCTGTTTTCGGCAGCGGCCAGACAGGAGGCTAAATTAACGGCAGTAGTTGTTTTTCCGACCCCGCCTTTTTGATTGGCAATTGCAATTTTCTTACCCAGAGCTGACTCCTTAAGCAATAATGTTATTCCTATAACTTCCCTTTAATCTTATCTTTGAGTGAGTTTTCAAACAACTA
>JADFLZ010000077.1 GCA_022564135.1 Candidatus Zixiibacteriota bacterium | reverse complement strand
AAAGTCAGAAAGATAACTTTTCGATAAGTGTTTTTTGAGAACAAAATTTTGCCTCCAGTAATTGCTGTTGAGTCGAGGTTTTAGGGACAATCCTCGAACAAATTCTGACTACTTATGTTAAAACAGACGAAAAGTTAGCGATTACTTTAGTAAGTACTTGATCCCTTTTGTTAAAAAAGTAAGAGATAGTAAATGGTCTTCTAAAAAAGAATATAGGAGCCAGGCCGTTTTCTGTCAAGCCTAAATCTCATCGGTAGCGCCCCACCCAACCCGATAGCTCAAAAGGAAATTTAGTCAGTATGGTATTTTTACAATGTCGAAAGTCTATGACAATATCCTGCTCTGGTCTCATTATGCAGCTGCTCATGAAGGGTTTTGTGTTAAACTAAACACAGATATACTCAGGGACAACTTTCTTAAAAAATCAAATGAAAAGGTAATGATAGATATTCATGAAGTGGAATATTCCAGCGACTATCCTGAGCTAAATTTTTTCGAGATGTCAAAAGAGGAGATTGCTTTAAAGCATGTTCTTGTGAAAGCAATAGATTGGTGTTACGAGGAAGAAGTTCGTGCAGTCCTATTGCGATCGACTAACATTCGTTTTGAACTTGAGCCTGAAGTATTAATTGAAGTAATAATCGGGGTGAGAATGTCTGAACAATCTAGAAGTGAAATAATAGGCGTATTGAAAAATCGAATTCCAAGAGTAAATTTATTGCAGGCAAAATTGAAGAAAGGGGCGTTCGGACTCGATTTTGAAAGGATTGATTACTAACGTTTCATAGAGCGGTTTTCAATTGTTGGTGGGTTTCATTATAGCCACCTACCGTCCCCTCGGCTTTCCGGTCTTTTTGCCGATAGAATCAGCAATGATACTTGTCTGCGGCCCACAAACCTCGTTTTTTTCATTAAAATGCCAAAATCTCTTGACCTATTCGAAAATACGGCTTATTATAAAAGACTTGGCTTGTTGGGGCCCTTAGCTCAGTTGGTTAGAGCAGCTGACTCATAATCAGCGGGTCGCAGGTTCGAGTCCTGCAGGGCCCACTTAAGATTTGGGCTGAAACAGGCAAGGGCAATTAGCTCAGTTGGTTAGAGCGTTCGGTTCACATCCGAGAGGTCACTGGTTCGAATCCAGTATTGCCCACCATGAAGAACGAAAGATGATTGTATTGAAAAATAAATTGATTCTCATGCGAGCCCTTTTCCACTGCGGAAAAATTGGAAAAGAGGCCGTAAAAGAAAAAATCAAAGCGCATTCTGTTTTACCTTAAGCAGAGTGCGTTTTTCGTTTATGACAGATTTAAGGCAAAAAAGAGGTGTAGGTTATGGCAAGTGTTGTTCCAAAGGAGAGAGAATTGTTAGCTGAATTACAGCAGTTGATGCAGCTTCAGACTATTGACTACGATCTGGGCGAACTGGAAAGGTCAAAAGAATACCTGCCCGATATGATGGAAAATCTGAACCGGGAGATTGATGAGATTCAAACCAGGCTGGATGCCGCGGTTAAGACTCAGGAAGAGTCAAATCTAAGGCAGAGCAGTCTGGAACTGGAAGTGGCTACCAAGCAAAAAGAGCTGGAAAAATATCAAAAACAGATGATGTCAATTAAGACCAACAAAGAGTATGACGCTCTGGTCTCCCAGATTGATACTCTCAAACAGGAAATCGACGCTGCCGAGACAGAAATTCTCAATACCATAGAACAACTCTCAGGGCTTGAAAAAGAGATAGCAGAAAGCAAGGAACAGCTCTCAGGAATCGAAGAAAACAACCACAAACAGCTGGATATCCTGAAAGTGAAAATAAACTCAATCGGTGATAAAGTTGCCGACAAGGACAAAGAGAGGTCTGCCGTTATTACATCAATCCCCAGGCAGGTTTTATCAATTTATGAACGGGTTCGTCGAGGCAGAGGCGGCGATGTGGTGGTAGCTGTCAAGAGAAGGGCCTGCGGAGCCTGTTTTAAGTCTTTGACACCCAAAAAAGTTCAGGAAATCAAAGGCGGCGGTAAGATTTTCACCTGCGACTATTGCGGAAGAATCCTCTACTGGCATGAGAGTGAATCCCCCTAAAGAAAAAAAAGAATAGCTTGATTTTGGCAGGTGTGTAATATAATTATTAATGGCTAATTTCTTAGAGAAAACCGGTCTGACATTCGATGACGTCCTGCTTGTGCCTGCTCGTTCAAACGTCCTGCCCAGCGAAGTCGATGTCAGCACCCATATCACCCAGCAGATAAAGCTCAATATTCCGATTATGTCGGCGGCTATGGATACGGTCACCGAATTTCAGATGGCTATAGCTCTGGCCCGGCAGGGAGGCTTAGGCGTAATTCACAAAAATATGTCTATCAAGAGCCAGGCTGAAGAGGTTGACAAGGTCAAGCGCTCAGAGTCGGGCATGATAGTCGACCCCATTACGCTGCCTCCAACTGACACCTTGGCTGATGCTCTCGAAGTTATGTCGCGCTTTTCTATTTCCGGCATTCCGATTACAGAAAATGGCAAATTGGTGGGTATTCTGACTAACCGCGACCTGCGCTTCCAGAAAGACACAGGTCAGAAAATCTCTAACGTTATGACCAGCAAGAACTTAGTTACCGTCAAAGAAGGTACGAATCTTGAGACCGCTCAGGAAATTTTGCACCAGCATAGAATTGAAAAATTGCTGATAGTTGATGAAAATCAGATGCTCAAAGGCATGATAACTGTCAAAGATATTATGAAGCGTATTCAATATCCCAGCGCCTGCAAAGATGAGCGGGGGAGACTCAGGGTTTCGGCGGCAGTTGGGGCCGGCCGGGATCTTGAAGAAAGAGCCGAAGCTCTGGTAAATGCCGGTGTTGATATCCTGACAATCGACAGCTCCCACGGTCATAGTGAGGGAGTTTTAAAGGCGGTATCGCTTATAAAGAAAAAATTTCCTGAGATGCCGGTTATTGCCGGGAATATAGCTACCGCAGAGGGTGCCCAAGCGATGATTGACGCCGGAGCAGATTGTGTCAAAGTTGGCATTGGTCCCGGTTCTATTTGTACTACTCGTATAGTCACCGGTGCCGGTATGCCGCAGGTGACAGCCATCATAAATGCTGTTGAAGCGGCTCAGAAGTCTGATACGCCGGTCATTGCTGATGGCGGGATTCGTTATTCAGGTGATATTGTCAAAGCTTTAGCCTGCGGTGCCAGCGTTACTATGGTGGGCTCGCTGTTTGCCGGAACCGACGAATCACCCGGCGAGACGCTTTTATTTGAAGGTCGTTCTTTTAAAGTATATCGTGGTATGGGCTCAGTTGAAGCTATGAAAAGCGGCAGCAAAGACAGATATTTTCAGGAGCATGAAACCGAGGCCGGCAAACTGGTACCGGAAGGAATCGAAGGTCGGGTGCCCTATAAAGGCGCTCTGCAGGAGTCAGTTTTCCAGCTGATGGGTGGCTTGAGAGCCGGTATGGGTATAGCCGGAGCGGCAAATTTGAAAGTATTGAGAGAAAAATCGAAATTGGTACAGATAACAGCTGCCGGAGTGACCGAATCTCACCCGCATTCTGTGTCAATAACTAAAGAAGCGCCCAATTATCGCCGTATGTATTAATAGGTATTAATGGGCACCATAAATGTGTAAGAATGTTGTTTAATATATATGATTGAAAGTCTTAAGAAAGCAGGAGGAGCAGTCGCGCTTTAAGAAATCCTTTTAGAGTGAGGAAAGTCCGAGCTCCACAGAATCAGGACGCCCGGTAACTCCGGGGCGGAGTGATCCGACGGATAGTGCCACAGAAAATAAACCGCCTCGACTTTTTAAGTCGGGGTAAGGGTGAAAACGTGGTGTAAGAGACCACGAGTCCCAGCAGAGATGCTGGTGCTGGTAAACCCCGTCCGGAGCAAGGTCAAATAGGGAAAGAGGCGTTGATTCGCGCCGCTCGATTTCCGGGTAGACCGCAAGGAGCAGTCGGGTAACCGCCTGCCAAGATAAATGGCTGCTGTTCCGATTTTAATCGGGATACAGAACTCGGCTTATACTCCAGCTTTCAAAAGACCTTCAACAAAAATTGGAGGCAAAAAATGATCCAGTCTTTGAGAACCAAAAACCCGATCTGGGATGTGGTTCCTGTACCGGATTCTTCCACTGTCAGAGATATGTCCGAAGCTCTGGAACTTCCGCCAGCCATTGTCAAAATTCTCTTAAACAGAGGCTTTGATTCCCCTGAAACAGTAGAAAAATTCCTTAACCCCCAGCTTTCAGATTTGCGCGACCCTTTTTTGTTACTGGGCATGGACAAAGCTATGGAGCGGGTTACCAAAGCGCTGCTGGCCAACGAAAAAATAGTAATTTACGGTGACTACGATGTCGACGGCATAACGGCCACGTCGCTGTTGTACATCATCTTTAATAAACTGGGAGCACAGGTAGATTACTTTTTGCCGAACAGACTGGTTGAAGGCTACGGACTTTCTGTTGATGGTATTAATGAAGCCAGGAAAAAGGGCGTTGATCTGATAATCACAGTTGATACCGGTATCAATGCCATTGATGAAGTAGCTTATGCTAATTCACAGGGTATCGACGTCATAATAACGGACCATCACGAACCGCGCGAAATTCTGCCCGAGGCGGTAGCCATTGTTAACCCCAAGCAGGAACAGTGTCAGTTTAACGAAGAATTATCCGGCGTGGGAGTGGCCTTTAAGTTTGCCCAGGCGGTGTACAAATCCCTGGGGCAAAACGAAGCAGATCTGCATGAGCATCTTGACCTGGTAGCTCTGGGAACCGCCGCCGATATTGTTCCTCTGGTCGGTGAAAACAGAGTATTGACCAGATTCGGAATTCCGCAAATTTCCCGGACTACCAAGCCGGGCTTAAAATCGCTGACATTTGTTTCAGGTCTGATGGGCAAAGATATTTCTACGGGACAGGTTGTTTTTGTACTCGCTCCCAGAATAAACGCTATCGGCCGGCTCGGCGATGCCAAAGACGCTATCCGGCTTCTTTCAACCCGCGATGAAAAAGTGGCGCAGGAAGTTGCCCGCAAACTCGACGACGACAACCGCAAACGCAAACGTATTGACGAAGAAACCTTAAACGAAGCGCTGGCACAGCTTGAAGAGATTGCGGATCTGGAAAACGACAAGGCTATTGTGCTGGCCGGTGAGGGCTGGCATCTGGGCGTAATTGGCATAGTGGCCAGCCGGATAGTAGAGAGATATCATCTGCCGACTGTCATGATTTCGTTAAAAGACGGCGTCGGCAAAGGCTCGGCGCGCTCTATTCCCGGTTTTCACCTGTGTGAAGCCTTAAACAAGTGCGAAGACTTGCTGCTTCAGTATGGCGGCCACAAATATGCCGCCGGGCTGTCTATAGAATCCAAAAACGTAGAAGAGTTCCGCAAGAAATTTATCGAAGTTTCAAACAGCGAACTGACTGCTGACGATATCCAGCCCAAACTGAAAATAGATATGGAAATTGAACTATCAGAAGTAACTGACGATTTTATGGAGCTGCTGGAGAAGTTTGCGCCGTTTGGTCCTCAAAATATGCGGCCGGTTTTTCTGACCCGCAACTGCGAGATAATCGGACGCCCCAGCGTGGTTGGTAATAATCATCTGCGCATGAGAGTTCGCAAAGGCAGTACCGTAATCGATGTTATTGGTTTTGGTTTCGGAGATATGCTGAGTCAGATATCAACCGGTTCACTGGTAGACTCTGTTTATACTCTGGAATATAATACTTATAACAATGTTACCCGGGTGCAGATGCGTATCAAAGATATCAAACTGACGGTCAGTACTATGGCGCCCGATTATAAGTAGCCAGATGGTTTCGCTCGAGAAATTTTATAACGGCAATGTGCGCGCTCTTTCACAGCTGATCAGCGCCATTGAGTATCAGCAAAACGGTATACATAAAACTCTTGGTGAAATTTTCCCCAAAGCAGCCGGCTCTACAAAAATCGGCATTACCGGTCCTCCCGGAGCCGGCAAATCAACTCTGGTCAACAGCCTGGTACATAAATTTATCGATAGCGGCAATAAAGTCGGCATTCTGGCGGTCGACCCGACTTCGCCGTTTACCGGCGGAGCGTTACTCGGTGACAGAGTTCGCATGAATGAGTTTCCGATTGACGGCCGAGTTTACTTTCGTTCGATGGCCACCCGCGGCAGCAGCGGCGGCCTTTCGGCTGCTACCGATAACGCTACTTTAGCACTGGGGGCCTTTGGATATGACATTATACTTATAGAAACCGTAGGTGTCGGACAGGTTGAACTGGATATAATAGACTCCTGCGATGCGGTCATAGTGGTGCTGGTTCCGGAATCAGGCGATTCGGTGCAGACTATGAAAGCCGGACTGATGGAGATCGGCGATATTTTTGTAGTCAACAAATGCGACCGCCCCGGTTCCGACAGAATGGCCGCCGACCTGCGCTACGCCATCGACAGCTGGCAGCGACTGGATGAAGGCTGGAATGCTCCGGTAGTCTGTACCGAAGCCATCAACGGAAAAAATCTGGATGAGCTTTTTGAGTCGGTTCAGACTTTTATAAAGTACAGCAAAGATTCCGGCAGGTTTGTGAAGCAGAGACGCTCACAGATCAGCAAAAAAATTATGTCACTCTTACAGAGCAGATTCAGGCAGGAATTTTTAGACCAGATTGACAGCGGCGCTAAAATTGAAACGTTCATAGATGAAATAGTCAGCGGAAAATCGGACCCATTTGCCGCCGGAGAAAAGCTCTACCGGCAGTTTAAAGTATAATGAGCGTCTTTGGCTGCAACTTGATTTTGGGGCCTAAGATAGCTATCATAGTCTGATGTCGTAAACCCCTGCCGGGCAGGAGAATTGAATTAAAATGTTTGCTGATAAGTTCTTAGAGAATATAAAAGAGAAGCTTTCAAGCTGGGATAAAAACGCCGAAAAATATCGCTCCAAGAAATCTCTGCCCAGATTTTTTACTATCTCAGGTGATGATATCAACGAACTCTACACTCCGCTTGACATCAAAGGCTCAAGTGCAGACGACTATTTCGAAAAGCAGATAAATTTCCCCGGTGAGTACCCCTACACCAGAGGCATTCACCCGACCATGTACCGTACCAAGATGTGGACTTTCCGTCAGTTTGCCGGCATGGCCTCTCCCGAAGAAACCAATCAGCGCTTCAAATATATTCTGGCTCAGGGCGGCACCGGCCTTTCGGCGGCTTTTGATCTGCCGACTCTGATGGGCTACGATTCCGACCATGTTCATGCTTTGGGCGAAGTCGGCAAGTGCGGGGTGGCGGTTGACACTCTGGCAGATATGGAAATAATTTTTGACGGCATAGATCTGGGCAAAGTCTCAGTTTCGATGACTATCAATTCGCCGGCTTCAATTATATTAGCTATGTACTTGGCAGTTGCAGAAAAGAAAGGCGTGGCGCTTGATAAGCTGCGCGGCACTTTGCAAAATGATATCTTAAAAGAGTACATTGCTCAGAAAGAATTTATCTATCCGCCTAAGCCGTCAATCAAACTGATTACAGATATGATGGAGTACTGCCTTAAAAACGTACCACAGTGGAACACAATTTCTATTTCAGGTTATCATATTCGCGAAGCCGGTTCGACCGCCGCGCAGGAACTGGCCTTTACCCTGGCCGATGGTTTCTGCTATATAGAAGCTGCTATTGAAGCCGGACTTGATATTGATGAATTTGCACCGCGTCTGTCATTCTTTTTTAACGCTCACTCGGACTTTTTCGAAGAGATTGCCAAATACCGGGCGGCCAGAAGAATTTATGCGCGCCATATGAAAGAAAAATATAAAGCCAAAAACGAAAAAAGCTGGCTGCTTCGTTTCCACACCCAGACAGCAGGCTGTTCGCTGACCGCACAGCAGCCGGAAAATAATATAGTGCGCACGGCTATTCAGGCATTGAGCGCGGTTATGGGCGGTACCCAGTCGCTGCATACCAATTCGATGGATGAAACACTGGCGCTGCCATCGGAAAGAGCGGCCCTGATTGCTCTGCGTACCCAGCAGGTGATAGCTCACGAAACCGGCGTGGCTAATACAGTCGACCCGCTGGGAGGCTCGTACTTTGTGGAAGCTCTGACCGACAAGATGGAAAAAGAAGCCGAAGAATATTTTGCCGAAATTGAAAAGCGCGGCGGAGTTTTGACCTGTATCGAAGAAGGTTTTTTCCAGACAGAAATTGCCCGCGCCGCTTATCAATTTCAAAAAGAGATTGAAAGTAAAGAGCGGGTCATTGTCGGGGTCAATGATTACACT
>JADFLZ010000521.1 GCA_022564135.1 Candidatus Zixiibacteriota bacterium | reverse complement strand
AACTTACTTTGCCTCTGTTATGATATCTTCCGGTGAGGCCAACAACTCCACCATATACGAATACATTAGTCTGGTAGTTGCTGCGGCCAACAAGTTTCTGGCTGTCAGTCCTGACACGCTCTTCTTTAGTGCAGTAGAAGCCGGGTTGAACCCTGCCGACCAGGCATTCACGGTCAGTGAGACAGGCGGATTTAACATCGCCTTTTCTGTTTCGGAAAGTTCAGCCTGGCTGTCTCTAAATAAATCCGGTGGCACAACTAACGAAGATGTCACGGTATCCATAAACATAACTAGTCTTTCTCCCGGAACATATTTTGACTCGGTGCAAGTATCATCAGGCGCTGCCAATAATTCTCCGGTTTATGAGTACATTAGTTTTGAAGTGTTCTCTGCCGACAAATCTCTGGCTTTAGACGTTGATACTCTTTCGTTCAGCGCGGTTGAAGGCGGTGCCAACCCTGCCAACCAGTCTTTTACAGTTAGTGAGACCGGAGCCTTTAACATAGCCTTTTCTGTTTCAGAAAACGCTTCCTGGTTATCACTAAACAAAACAGGCGGTACAACCAGCGAAGATGTAACCGTATCCATAGACATAACAAGTCTTGCTCCCGGCACATATTTTGACTCTGTCATGGTATCTTCCGGTGCTGCTAATAACTCACCGATATTCGAATACATTAGTCTGGAAGTTATTTCTGCCGACAAGTTTTTAGCTGTCAGCGCAGATACTCTGGTATTTAGTGCCGTGGTGGGCGGCAGCAATCCTGGGGCTCAGTCGTTTGACGTCAGCGAGACAGGCGGCTTTAATATAAACTTTACAGTGGCCGAAAATTCCAGCTGGCTTTCGCTAAATAAAAGCGGAGGTACAACCCCGGAATCAGTAGAGGTTTCGGTTGATGTTACTGGTCTGGTTGCAGACAATCACTATGCCGATATCACTGTCGCTGCGGGCGACGCCAACAACTCTCCGCAAATTGTTACTGTCAAGTTTGTGGTTACTGCAGCCCCGATTCTATTGGAAGTCTCTCCACCCAGCATAAGTTTTATAGTCACCGATGGCGGCGCAGCTTTTGATCCGGTTTCTGTCTCAGTATCAGACAGCGCCGGGGGAATCTGGCCTTATACAGTTTTAGAAAACAGCCTCTGGTTTAACACCAGCAAATCATCCGGCACAGCGCCAGATAATTTCATGGTAGTCGCTGACACTGCCAGACTTGATTCACTTCTACCCGGCATGTACAAAGACACCATAGTTGTCTCGGCCGATACGGCTTTTAACTCTCCGGTTATTGTCATTGTCTCTCTGGAAATTCTCGAAGAGCCCAACACTCCGCCGGTACTTGATACAATAGGAGATACAACGATTTTTGAAGGTGGATCCTTAACTATTGCCGTAAATGCAACCGATGCCGACGGTGACACCCTGGTCTTGTCAATTGCTACTTTGGAAGCCAATATGAATTTTACGGACAACGGTGACGGTAGCGGACTATTTTCTTTTACACCAAACTTCAGCCAGGCCGGAGTCTACAACTTAACTGCTTTCGCTTCTGACGGAAAAGACACCGTCAGTGAGTCTTTCACAGTTACAGTAGAAGAAAAAGATCCGGGCTCAGAAGGCGACACTTTAGTAGTTGCTACTGTTCCGGCAGTCCCCGGTCAGCAGATTACTGTGCCGCTTACAATTACTAATAGTTGCGATGTCTATGGAATAATTATTCCGCTAATCTGGGATGGTGGCAGTTCAATCGTCCTTGATTCATTCATATTTGATGAAGCTCTAAGCGGCCTTGCTATTAAAAATGTAGACATAGATAATAGCAATAACAGCGCTGTCATAAGTGCCCAGGTAAGCGACGTCCCGCCGTTAGCTCCGGCAACTTATGCTCTTGGTAATCTTTTTTATTCTATCGATTGCTTTACACCGCACGGAGTTTATGGTGTAACTCCTGTGATATCATTTCTAAAATCTGATACTGCTCATCCTTCAACAAGTTTCTTAAGAGACTGCGGTGGAGGATCGGAGGTTATTTTACCGGTCATCCCCGGTGGCGGCGGCAATA
>JADFLZ010000520.1 GCA_022564135.1 Candidatus Zixiibacteriota bacterium | reverse complement strand
GCAAAACATATTGCCAAAGATTACGCACGATGTCTACCGCTTAATTAGGCAGGTTGAAAATGTTCTTGAAGTTGCCCGACACCACGGCTTAACCGAAAAGAGCAGCTATGAATCTTTTAATCTATCGCAACTTCTGAGCCAGCGCCTCGACACCTTAAAGAAGTTTTACTCAAACGTAAATTACAGGTTAAAAGCGGATATTGAAGAAAAAGTGCGAATCTATGGCGACCGGCGTGCTCTCGGCAAAGCTATTGATCTGATTCTGGAAAACTCGCTGGTACATAACGAGGGTCGGGATATTGAAATCACAGTAGGGCTTTCTTTAAGCAACAATATAATTTATCTGAATATTGGCGATAATGGCTGCGGAGTTGACAAGGAAGAGATATCAAAAATATTTGACCAATTCTACCGGGCCGGGCCAGAGCTGACCAGACCTTCTTACGGCACCGGCTTAGGCTTGTATATTGCCAGAGAAATCATAAATTCCCATGGCGGCAGCATTTCGGTTATTTCTGAGGGACCCTCAAGAGGAATAAAGTTTACGGTAAAACTGAAAAGGGGCAAAGAACATTGAAAAAGTTGCTTTTGGCAGAAGATGACAGAAATTTTGCAGACGCACTTACATTGATACTAAAATCTCAGAAGTACGAAGTTGAGCATGTTCGCGATGGCAAACAGGCGCTAGAAATTCTTGAAAAAAATAACTTTGACCTGATTTTACTGGACATTATGATGCCCTTCGTAGATGGCATCTCCGTTTGCAAACAGATTCGTGCAGAAGGAAACACTACACCTGTTTTGTTTCTGACAGCCCGGGACCAGACGGAGCATAAGATAGAAGGTCTGGTCGCCGGCGGTGATGACTACATAACCAAGCCGTTTGACACCCAGGAACTTCTGGCTCGCATCCATGGAATATTCCGCAGAAACTCCTGGCTGACCGCAGAACGCTCTTTGTCGACAGAATATAATTTTGCCGGATGCACCATAAACTTTAAGACTTTCGAAGCTGCCGGTCCCAGCGGGATTCATAAATTATCCCGCAAAGAGTGCATGGTTGTTAAATATCTGGTGGAACATAGCGATGAAGTTGTCAGCCGTGATGATTTGCTGGACGCCATCTGGGGTTATCACAATTATCCGACAAGTCGCACGGTAGATAACTTTATTCTAAAGTTAAGAAAAATATTTGAAAAAAACCCGAACAAACCGGTCCTTTTTGAAACAGTTCGCGGAGTCGGTTATCGGTTCGTTCCCCCACAGAAAAATTAAGTCCGGCTGTCAATCAAGTGACAACCGGACTTTATTTGTTTTAGAGTCCTACGTCTACTGAAGCTTTAATTAAAACAGACCTTCCCGCTTCCGGAACAGGATTTACCGGGTTGCGGGCGTTAAACGGCCGTGAATATACTTCATCAAAAAGATTATTGACGTTCAATGACAATTTAAGGTCATTCCAGATCTTTGTGCCAAAGGTTGTGTTTACCAAGGTATATCCTCTGGTCGGAATATCGTTGAGCGAAGAAATTATCGGCACGCGGTCCTGGTCTTCGGCGCGATGAATATTTATCTCTCCAAAATATTTCTTGCCGTTCGGGCGGTAGCCCAGCTTGAGACTGGTTTTAACCGGCGAAACAAATATCGGTTCGTCATCGGCTTTATTCTGGCCATGCTGATAACTAAACGACAGCCCGCCATAAACTCCGCCTGGTGAGTTTGCTTCAATCGACACCTCTACTCCATAGATAGAAACATCATCAACATTTTCATATTTCCACAACAGCTGATGAGTGTTCGGGTCTGTGTCAAAATTGACCAGCTGGGTAAAATTGGAGTAGTCGCTATAGAAACCAATCAACGAATAACCAATATGCTTTCGGGCTGATTTGAAGCCGAGGTCAATTGAAACCGAGCGCTCCGGCTTAATATCCGGATTGGGTCTGGTTTGATTGCCAGAGGCCGAGCCATAGAAAAACCTTTCTACCGCATTCGGTACCCGGTAGGCAGTACCAACATTAGCGACAGCATTGATATACTTTGACATCGGTACGACCAGACCA